>CALISG010000038.1 GCA_938042065.1 uncultured Candidatus Saccharibacteria bacterium | reverse complement strand
AAGCGCCACGATTTGCCGTTTAATACTGATGGTTTGGTGATTAAGATTAATGATCGAGCGTTGTATGAAAGTCTCGGATTAGTCGGGAAGAATCCGCGCGGCGCTGTGGCCTACAAGTACGCCGCTGAGCAAGCCACGACCATCGTCCGCGATATCGTTATTTCCATCGGTCGAACCGGGGCGGCCACGCCAGTAGCGGTGTTTGACCCGGTGGTGGTGGCCGGTACGACGGTGCAGCATGCTAGTCTGCATAACGCCGACGAAATTGCTCGGCTAGATGTGCGCCGCGGTGACACGGTGGTTATTTTTAAGGCCGGCGACATCATCCCACAGGTGCAAACTGTGCTAAAAGAATTGCGGCCGGCAGATGCCAAACCAACTGACTACCCGGCGGAATTGGCGCGCCAATACCCAGAGCTAGAATTTGTACGGCCAGCAGGCGAGGCGGTGTACCGCGTCAAGGGTTTGAGCGGTCCGCTGATTTTGAAGCGAGCCCTGGCACATTTTGCCTCCAAAGGTGCGCTGGATATCGACACCTTGGGCGAGAAAAATGTCGAGGCGCTGGTCGAGGCTGGGCTGGTTAATGACTTGGCGGATATTTACCGGTTGACGAAAGACGATTTATTGCAGTTGGAACGTTTCGCTGATGTTTCCGCGCAAAAACTTATCGATGCTATTGCTGATAAAAAGCAGCCAGCCTTGGAGCGATTTTTGTTCGGTCTTGGCATTCGGCATGTTGGCGCGCAGACGGCGATTGATCTGGCAAACCACTTTGAGAGTATCAAGAAATTAAGCCAGGCGACTATCGATGAGCTGCGCGAAGTAGACGGTGTGGGTGAAATCGTTGCCGAGTCGATCGTGGCGTGGTTCGCTGATGAAGATAACATGGCGCTGCTCGAAAAATTTGCTGACTTGGGCGTGACACCGCAGTTTAGCCAAAAATCCGACCGACTAGCTGGCCAAAGTTTTGTCATCACCGGCACCCTGCAGTCGATGGGTCGTGATACTGCTGCTGAAAAAATCCGCAATCTCGGTGGTACCTTCCAAACCGCTGTTGCAAAAGATACAACATATTTAGTAGCCGGCGGCAAGGTCGGTGCCAGTAAATTGAAAAAAGCCGAACAATACGGCACTAAAATTATTGACGAGCAAACATTATTAGAACTTATACAGTAACGGAGGCATAGCTATGACACAACAATCACATCGCGCCCTTGCCATCAAACCCGCCGACACAGTTGTGTTTACCGCCATGTCCAAGAAATATTTTTACATGAGATTTTTCGTAACGAAATTTGCACTTGATCAAGGCGTTGTGCCGATTAATCCATTTGCCAGTTTTGATTATTTTTTGCTCGACGCGGTAGAGCGCGACACGGTGCGGCGCGCCAATAACACGCTGGTGGCGCGCGCTGATGAGCTGTGGGTATTTGGCGATATTGCTGATGGTGTGCGAGCGGAAATAGTTCAAGCCTGGCAGCAACATAAAACCGTCCGATTTTTTGCGTTTCG
>CALISG010000037.1 GCA_938042065.1 uncultured Candidatus Saccharibacteria bacterium | reverse complement strand
TTGCTGGATAGCGACCAGCCAATTATTGACAGCCCAGAAAAAGCGGTTGAGTTGCTGTCTGACATTCGCGACAAAAAGCAGGAATATTTTGTCTGCCTGACGCTGGATGGTGCGAATCGTTTGATCGCCAAGCGGGTAGTGACTATCGGCACGCTGACCGCTAGTCTAGTCCACCCGCGTGAGGTTTTCGCCGATGCCATCGCCGACCGCGCCGCCTCAATCATCGTGGCGCATAATCATCCGAGCGGGAGCTTGGAGGCGAGCCAGGCTGACAAGGACGTCACCGCCAGACTCGCCGAGTCTGGAAATCTTCTCGGTATTACGCTTAATGACCATATTATTGTCACAAGAAGTGGCTACATAAGTATCATCTAAAATAAGAATAATCAGTAAGTAATTATATAACAAAATGTTAAGAAAGGAATTAAGAAATTATAATAAATAACAGATTAAAACAACTAAAAAATGTTAAGAAATGTTGACTAAACTCTAACAAATTTATATAATGAAAGTATGAATCCTCTTAAATCTATCAATCCATCATTTAACTCAGAATTGGTGAGTGAACTATTTAATTTGGAGAAAATTCGCTACACCCATCTAGGGGGTACGACTCCGCCATGGCTATTTTTTGATTTGAGAGAGATTATGTACATATTAGAAAGTGTCGCGTCTGCTCGAATTGAAGGTAATCGTACAACTGTGGTTAGTGCCGCCATGGATTCATTGAGTAATGATGAAAAACCCAGCGACGAAAACCTGCAAGAGCTTCGCAACATCAGGAAGGCGATAGATTTTATTGAAGAGACTTTTGATGGAGATGATAGCCAACAAATTACTCCTTCCTTTATTCGTGAAGTTCAGAAAATAGTTGTTACTGATTTAAAGCACGATGGTAGTAAGTGGCCTGGAGATTGGCGAAGTTGCCCAGTACATATTAAAAAAAGCGATCATAAGCCGCCAGATCACATAGAGATACCCCAGCTTGTCCAGGAGTTGTGTGATTATATTGCTGATGGTAATGATAACAAAATGGATATTATCAAAATTGCTCTTGCACACCATCGACTAGCCGCAATACATCCATTTGATAATGGAAACGGTAGAACGGCAAGGCTTGTCACGTATGCGATGCTTATTAAGGCTAAATTTATCAACAAAACTATGCGGACTATTTTAAATCCTTCGGCTATTTTTTGCATGGATCGTCAAGAATACTATGATAAATTGGCTGCAGCAGACTCTGGCAAGGAAGAAGCGCTAGAGGATTGGTGCCTGTATGTCGCACGAGGTATAGCAAGTGAGATGGTCAGAGTGAGTAAATTATTAGATCGTGACTATGCCGTGCCACATATAATAGAGTCAGCACTGAAGAGCGCCCTTGATAGTCAATTTATATCTGCAGAAGAACATGAGATTTTAAAGATAGCTATGCAAAAAGACCTAATTCAAGCACAAGATGTACGGTACCTATTCGGACCAACCGCCTCTGATGCTGTACAAACGTCTCGTGTTTTGGCAAATATGAGAGACAAAGGGCTGCTAATGGTTCACCCCAAATATAAGAAGAAATACGTCATGAGGTTTGCTAATAATTATTTATTAAGAGATGTGCTGCTGGCTATGGATAGAAATGGTTTGTTAGCGGTGAAAAATGAAGCAACGGAATAAAGAGAAAAAACGATGAACGGCTACAACGATAACATAAATCAACAACAAATTGATAAACTCCAGCAGCTCTTCCCTGAGGTGGTCACTGAAGGCAAGATTGACTGGCAGAGACTCCAGGCGACTCTAGGCAAGGCGATCGATTTGGGGGAGCGCTATGGGCTCGGCTGGAAGGGTAAGAGCGACGTCTTCACTGCCATCCAGGAGAAGACCGTCCAGACACTCCACCCCGACCGGGCGAATTCCGTTGATTGGGATACGACGGGCAATATGTTTATCGAGGGTGACAATCTGGCGGCGCTAAAGATTTTGCACAAGGCGTATTATGGTAAGGTCAAGATGATTTATATCGACCCGCCCTATAACACGGGTAATGATTTCATCTACAATGACGACTTCAAGCAAACACGTCGCAGCTATGAGGCAGAGGTGGGTATCACCGATGACGAGGGCAATGTTGTGCGAGATGATGGCTTGCGCACCAATACCGGCGGACATAAACACAGTAACTGGCTGAATATGATGTATCCACGTCTCTTTTTGGCACGCAACCTGCTCCGCCAAGACGGCGTTATCTTCGT
>CALISG010000036.1 GCA_938042065.1 uncultured Candidatus Saccharibacteria bacterium | reverse complement strand
CGCTATGAAGAATCTTAAATTATTCCCCAAAACATTTTTGGTGTCAATCGGCCTGTTTGCGGCGTTGATCATCCTGGTTCATGCGTTGGTTTACACCTTGATGCCGCAATTTTATCTGCAACAAAAAGAGCGCGAGGCGGCGGACAACCTGATAACGCTAACCACTGAGCTACGCGGCAAATCTACCGAGGAGATGAGTCGGGTCAGCCAAGAGTTTGCTCAGGTGAGAAATGTCAATATCACGCTGACAATCGACGGGCACGACCAATATTTTCAAGGTTTTCAATCCATTAATATCGTGACTGATAGCGGCAAATCGGTTGACACCAGCGTGGTGAAAATTGCTGATAGACAAACGGTCGATCCGCACTCGGTGATTTTGCGGCAGGGTAGTGTGGTGGATAACCAAGGACGAAAAATTACGGTCAAGCTGCTGGCCGATGTGGCGCCCGTCACTCAGGCTAAACTCGCTACCTTGCACGTACTGCCATATACCATGCTCGGCTCGCTGTTAGTGGCACTGCTATTCTCGTACATCTACAGCCGTTTTGTGACGCGGCCGATTCGTAAGATGGCGGCGGTAACCACGACCATGCAGCGGCTGGAAAAGGGTGCACATTACCCGGTGAATAGTAGTGATGAAATCGGCGTGCTGGGGCGAAATATTAATGAGCTCTATCAAAATCTGTGGCAAACGATTCGCTCGCTGGAGCATGAGAATAAGCGGATCACCCAGCTCGAGAAGGAAAAAATCGCATTCCTGCGCGCAGCCTCGCATGAGCTAAAAACGCCATTGGCGGCGCTACGGATCATGCTTGAAAATATGCAGCTGAATATCGGTGAGTATAAAAATCGTGATCAGTACCTGGCGGAATCGGTGGCGCATGTTGATCGCTTGGCGGCAATGGTGAACGATGTCTTGCGCTCTGGCAGTGTCGCCGAGCAGGCTCTGCGTCAGGAAAAGCGACTGAGAATTGATAAGTTAATCGCCGAGGTGGTTGATGATTATACACTGCTGGCGAAAACGCGCGGCATGACTTTCG
>CALISG010000035.1 GCA_938042065.1 uncultured Candidatus Saccharibacteria bacterium | reverse complement strand
GTAACAAGGTATCCGTACCGGAAGGTGCGGATGGATTACCTCCTTTCTAGGGAGAGTTATGCCAAAGGCTCGAGAAATCAGCCTTTGAAGCTAGGTCGGTCTTTTCGAAAGTTTTAGTAAATTTCGCTTTCGAATTCAGCCCTTAGGGGCAAGGCTAAAATTTACCACAGATTGAGATAGATTGCACAATCAAGTTGTTAAGCCATGTGTGACCCCTGTTAGCAGGGGTCTTTTGGTTTCTCGGTGATATAAATGCTGTATACTTAAGATTAAGACCATGGCTGTACAAAAGAAGAGTATTATAGTAATCGCGATTATTAGCACTTTAGCTATATCAATTGCCGTTTTGGCGTCGAGGATGCGACCGAGCAGCGTAACTAAAGACACTCAAGCTAGTAGCGCCAAGTCAGAAATAGCGAATGATTCCAAAAAAGATCAGCCGTATCATAATGCAAGGAAAGAGTCCCAGACAAGCAACAACCAAGCTTCACAGGCAAATTCGCCAAAAGAAGAAGTAGAGAAATTATATGGCATTCCTATTGGCAAGAGGAATAAATTAAACGTGACGACACAAATTCAGCAGCGTTGGAACTTTTGCGCGCCAGCTACAGTAAGTATGATGCTAGCTTCAAGAGGCAAAATTGTAGATCAATTTACGCTTGCTAGAGAGATGGGAACCTATGAGCCTTTTGGTACGCATAATCGAGATGCCATAAGAATACTTAACAAACATATGTTCGGTTATGAGTTTCCTCAAACTAATCAAGCTGGCTATCGGATTGAAACGGTGAGGGAAATTAATAGCGCATCAATTGAACTATTTAAACAGAGGCTCATAAAGAATACTCAAGACGGATATCCAATGTATTATACTTTTAATCCTGGCAAAATATACCCTGGAATAGCAAACGCTGAACATAATGTTGCTGGCGCGGGCTATATTGCTACGCCAGACAATAAAGATGTTGCGCTGGTTTATTATGTAGATCCGTACTATAAATTTCAGGATCCGATTTATGGTGGTTTAAAAGTTGTTACTCCAGAAGAGTTGTTGAACGCGATGGTCGGCGTGAGCGAACCTGATTATGCATGGTGATAGAACAAAATGCACAATTAATTAGCCGCTAAGTACAAAGCTTGCTAGCGATAGCAAGCAGAGCCGCTAAATGCAGATTACGTTTACGCTCGCTATTCTCGCGAGATGCCGCTGAAGAATAAACTGAAGAATAATTTTAGCAAAAGTGTATGCAGGTTAAGCATAACGACAAATCCTAGTGCGCAGGCTATTAGTCCGCATAGACGGTAGCGCTCGTAGCTGCCGACGCCGCTGCCAAAGTTGTCAGCAATTTGTTGATACCAGACTGTCAAGGCAGCGCCGCAGATTAGAATTATTATGCCGATGAGAAATGAAAACCAACTAAATTCGTATACCATACCTAATAGTATACACTTGATAATCGCGTAATCATAGTGTAAAATGTACACAGTTAATGGTTTGTTAACAATTTAATGGGGATATAGCTCAGTTGATTAGAGCACCTGCTTTGCAAGCAGGGGGTCCAGGGTTTGAGTCCCTGTATCTCCACCAATAATTACGTATGGGGTGGATTGGGCTTCGGTCCAAGACACTCCACCAAAATACGGGCGATTAGCTCAGCTGGTTAGAGCGCGTCACTGATAATGACGAGGTCGGAGGTTCAAGTCCCTCATCGCCCACCATAGTTTTAGCTGAAAAGTAGGATTGTTTGCGGGCGGCTAGCTCAGTTGGCTAGAGCATCTCGTTTACACCGAGAGGGTCGGGGGTTCGAGTCCCTCGCCGCCCACCATTAGACTTGCCGGTAGGCAAGTTTTTATTTTGTGTAATTTTTTGTAAATTTGGTATTGTAATTGGGCGCGATAGCTGCTATAATCAACTGTCAGTTAGCTGATGTTCAGTAATGAACCAATGGCAAAGATCGACGGCATATGTGCGAGGTTGTGGTCGAAAAAACATCAATTTTGCTTGCATGACAGTGTAGACAAATCAGTCTGGCAGTGTTATGATGAGTAAAGTCTAATCCACCACGTCTTGAACGCAGACGAGTGTCATCAACTTCTAGTTGATGCGACGAAATGTGCGTTCAAGTTTATAGAAACGAGACGGACGCAGGCTGCTTAACAATTCAGTGATGTAAAAGAAAGATTGACGGCAAGTGATTGCATAGCAGTTGCGGATATACTGGCCAAATAATAGTGAGCTATTCATTTAGCAGGGTAGATTATCGTTTGCGGATAGCAATTACTAGTTAAGTCAATGCATAAAAAGGTACTCAAGGGCACTAAATGGATGC
>CALISG010000034.1 GCA_938042065.1 uncultured Candidatus Saccharibacteria bacterium | reverse complement strand
GAATAGGAGTTAAATTATGAAAAAACCAACCAAAGCTATCATCGCTGCCGCTGGTTTCGGTACCCGGTTTTTGCCGCAGACCAAAGCTATGCCTAAAGAAATGTTGCCGCTAATTGACAAGCCGATTATTCAATATGTCGTCGAGGAATTGGTCGAGGCTGGCATTAAGGATATAATTATCATCGGTAGTGCTAACAA
Organism: uncultured Candidatus Saccharibacteria bacterium; assembly: GCA_938042065.1. Taxonomy (GTDB): domain Bacteria; phylum Patescibacteriota; class Saccharimonadia; order Saccharimonadales; family Saccharimonadaceae; genus Saccharimonas. Next base: position 38,996 of record CALISG010000034.1, on the reverse strand, counting down.
GCGGGCGATCGAAGACCATTTTGATACGCCAAACGAAGAGCTGCTGGCTAACCTGCGCGCTGGCGGCGCCAAAAAGCAGCCGCTAATTGATGTCGTCCAGCGCTTGTCCGAAATGGCTAATTTTGTCTACATCCGCCAGAAAGGACCTTACGGCAATGCCACGCCGCTGACTTGCGCTTCACATTTGATTATGCCAGGCGAGTCGGTGATTTACACGTTTGCCGACGACTTCATCGAGGCTAGACCGAGTCGTTTTCGCCAAATGATTGAGGCGTCGCAGCAACTCGACGGGGCAATCTTGTCGTGCAAGAAAATTGTCGAAGACGCCGAATTCGATCGTTACGGCGTAGTCAACGGCCAGCAAGTCAAAGACGGCGTCATTAAAATGACTAATATCGTTGAAAAACCTGGTAAAGCTAACGCGCCGTCCGATTTGGCGAGCGTCAGCAGCTATTTGCTACCGGGCGAGTTCTTCGGCTATCTCGAGCGGGCTCGCGACGACTTTGACGGCCGCGGCGAATTCACCGTCCAGCCGATTATGCAAGAAATGATCGACGATGGATTTGATTTTTACGGCGTAGAAATCACCAACGGCACGTATTATGATACCGGCGATAAACTGGAATACATCAAAACCGTGGTTGATTTCGGATTGAAACATCAAAAACTCGGCCCAGCGCTGCGGCAGTTCTTACAATCGCGAATTAACGGCGAAAATCGCTAAAAGCACTAGCTTTTTCTGACAGAACGTGGCATAATGAAAGTATAGCTGCAAAAGCAGTATTAAAATAAACAAAAAGGAGCGCAAATATTGATGGAATGGGCTCAAATACTTGTCATCATTTTGGCGGCAGCTTTGGCGTTGTTCTTGCTGCTAGCAATTATCTTGACGATCAAGCTAATCCAGATTTCCCGCCAAATCAAACGGGTGGCTTGCGCAGCCGAACGCACTGCCCTCAAGGTAGAGTCGGTCGCTAATAGCGCGGCTGCTATGGTGGCGCCGGCAGCAATCGCCAAGATCATCAAATCGATGATGTACAAAACTAAAAAACATAAAAATAAGGAGGACTAATTATGTCAAAACGTAAATTTGTTTTGGGAGCGCTCTTTGGCGCAGTTGCCGGGGTAGTCGCTGGCGTCCTAACGGCGCCGAAATCAGGCAAAGAAACCCGTGCTGATCTCAAGAAAAAGGCTAACGAACTAAAGAACGAAGCTGGCGAAAAAGCCGAAGAGGTCAAGGCCAAGGGCGAGAAGGTTTATAGCGATGTCCGCAACAAAGCTAATGCTGCCGTCGAAGAAGGCCGCAAAACCATTGACGATTATAGCGACCGTACTGTCCGTGCTGCTAACGCCGCCAAGGATGAATTCAACCGCCCAAGTAAGCGCAAATAATTGTAGCCAATCAAATACTCAAGGCGCTCTGTTTTGCTGTAAATCAGGGCGCTTTTTTTATTGTGAAAACTGGCGAGTTGTGGCAAACTAAATCTATGACTAAAAAGCATAATAATATCTTCACTCGCGTGGCTCAGCGTTTGCGTGACGACAACGAAAAAGGCTCGCGCCAGGCGCTGCTCGAGGAGCTGTTCAACGACTTCAACCGCAATCGCTACGAGATTTACAAGATTAACTTTTTTCGCGGTATATTTTTCGGTTTCGGGTCGCTTTTAGGCGGTACTATGCTGATTGTGTTGTTGGTTTGGGTGCTTAATCTCACCGGCCAACTCGTCCCGAGCGTGGCTGGCTTTATCGATCAAATACTTAATGTTATGCAGAATAGCCGGCGCTAGCGTTGCTAAACGGCTTCTTTACTCCTTAAAATTACTGCGCCAAGAGTGCAGGCAGATTGGCGCGCCGCGTCTTCAAAAACAACCTAGTCTGCGTTATAATAGGCATAAGATATGGGTAGTAATTCAGCACAAGGCCAGCCAGCGCTGCAACCGAGCGATTTCGTGCACCTGCATAACCACACCTTTCATTCGGTGCTAGACGGCTTGACTAAAATCAATGATTTGGTTGATAAAGTTAAGGAGTTCGGCATGGAGGCGGCGGCAGTAACCGACCATGGTACGATGAGCGGCATCCTTGACTATTATAAAACTGCCAAAAAGGCTGGCATCAAGCCGATTCTCGGTATCGAGACGTACGTGGCGGCGCGTTCGCGCTTTGATCGCGATCCGGCCAAGGATAAACAGCGTTTTCACTTGACGGTGCTAGCGATGAACAACACCGGCTTTCATAATCTGATGAAGCTATCGACGCAGGCCAATCTGGAGGGTATGTATTACAAACCGCGGATTGATCACGACTTGCTAGAGGAGCTGAATGAAGGGCTAATTGTGATGAGCGGATGTGCTAGCGGTGAAATTGGCGTGGCTCTCAAAGAAGATGATTACGATCGCGCCCGCGATATCGCCAAATGGTACAAATCGATCCTGGGCGACCGCTACTATCTGGAATTACAAGATCACGGCCACCCGAAGTCAAATACGCACTGGGACGTCCAGGCGAAAATCAACGAGGGCTTGATTAAGCTATCGAAGGAGCTGGACATCGAGATGGTGGTGACTTGCGACGGGCACTATTTGACGCACGATCACCAAGACGCACACGAAATTCTGCTATGTGTCGGCACCGGTTCGTACTTGAGCGATGAAAAGCGGATGAGTCTGAAAGACTTTGAGCTGCACTTGACCGACCCGCGCGATATTATTGATCACTGGGGAGAGGAATATCCTGAGGTAATTCGTAACACTAAAAAGGTGGCTGACCGCTGTAATGTTGAAATTGAGCTGGGCCGCATTCTTATTCCCAAATATCCGCTGCCTGAAGGCGAGAACGAGCACTCGTATCTGCTGAGATTGACTTATCAGGGTCTATTGCAGCGTTATAATGGCGCTTCGAAAGAGGAAGCCGAGAAATTAGACCCTGACGATATCATCCCGCAATTGTCTGACGAAGTTCGCCAGCGCGCCGAGATGGAGCTGGGCGTGATGGGTAATATGGGTTATGAGGGTTATTTCTTGATTGTTCAGGACTTTATTAACTGGGGTAAATCTAAAGGAATTGTTTTTGGCCCGGGCCGGGGTAGCGCCGCCGGATCGATTATCGCCTACGCACTGAATATTACCGACCTTGATCCGCTGAAGTATGGTCTGCTGTTTGAGCGTTTCCTCAATCCAGATCGTATTTCCATGCCGGATATCGACGTTGATATCCAAGATACTCGCCGCGACGAAGTGATTGAATATTGCGCTAAAAAGTACGGCGAAGACCATGTTAGTAATATCGCTACCTTTGGTAAGATGTTCGGCCGCATGGCGGTGCGCGATGTCGCCAGGGTGCTGGAAGTGCCGTACGCCGAGAGCGACCGCTTGGCTAAGTTGGTGCCGCCGCCGAACCAGGGCCGGCACATTCCGCTGTCGGTTAGCGTTAAAGAAGACGCCGATCTGCGTAAGGAGTACGAGAATAACCCTACCGCCAAAGAGGTGCTGGATTACGCCATCCAGCTCGAAGGCACGATTCGCAGCCACGGCGTTCATGCCTGCGGCGTGGTGATTGCGCCGGACACGCTGGTTAATTATATTCCGCTAGAAATGGCGCAAAAAGGCGTGGTGGCCACGCAGTTCCCGATGGGCGAGGTTGAGGAATTGGGGCTGCTGAAGATGGACTTTTTAGGCCTTTCAAACTTAACGATTATTAATAATGCCATGCGTATTATCAAAAAAGTTTATAAAGAAGAAATAGACCTGGCGCACTTGCCACTAGACGACAAACCGACGTACGAGCTGTTTCAGCGCGGCGACACCACCGGCGTGTTTCAGCTAGAATCGGCGGGTATGAAACGCTACCTGCGGGCGCTCAAGCCAACGCATTTCGAGGATATCATCGCTATGGTGGCTTTGTACCGCCCGGGGCCGATGCAATTTATCGATAGCTTTATCCGACGCAAGCACGGCGAAGAGCCGATTACCTACTTGCACGAGGGTATGCGCAACTCGCTGGAAAACACTTACGGAATTTTGGTTTACCAAGAGCAATTTATGCAAATTTCCAAGGAATGGTGCGGCTTTACCGGCGGTCAAGCTGATACGCTGCGTAAAGCCGTCGGTAAGAAAAAAATCGACCTAATGAAAAAGGTTAAGCCGGAGTTCGTCGAGGGTGCGGTCAAAGTTGGCGGCGCCACGCGTGAAATGGCAGAAACTTTCTGGACGCAGCTGGAGGAATTCGCTAATTACTGCTTTAATAAGTCGCATGCCGCTTGTTACGGCTTGATTGCTTATTGGACGGCCTATCTGAAGGCGCACTATCCGGATGCTTTCATGGCGGCGCTAATGACCAGCGATCATGACGATATCGACCGCCTGGCGATTGAAATTACCGAGTGCAAGCATATGGGCCTGGAGGTTCTGGCACCGGACGTTAATCAATCTTACGTTGAGTTCGGTGTGGTGCCCGCTGCCAAGCAAGTCCGTTTCGGCATGGCAGCGGTCAAAGGCGTCGGCGTCGGTGCAGTCGAAGAGATTATCCGCGCTCGCGAGGCCGACGGCCCGTTCAAGTCGGTCGAGGATTTTGCCAAACGTGTCAGTACCAGCAAGGTTAATCGCAAAGCCTGGGAATCGCTGGTCAAAGCCGGCGCTTTCGACGCGCTGGGCGACCGCAGCGATTTGTTATTCAATCTCGATACGATTTTGGCTTTTGCTAGCAAGCTGCAAAAGGAAGCGCTCAGCGGGCAAGTTGATATGTTCGCGGCGCTCGGCGGCGACAAATTGATGCCGTCGGTCGAGCTGAAGACTTCGCCGGTCAAATACACCAACAAAGAGCAGCTGATGTGGGAGCGCGAGCTGCTGGGTCTTTACATTAGCGCGCATCCATTAGATAATTATGATGCCTTTTTCGAGGAGCAGACCATTCCGCTGCATGCCTGCACGCCGCAAATCGACGGGCAGAAAGTGTCGGTCGGCGGCTTGGTGTCGACGGTACGCACTATTGTCACCAAGGCTGGCACTAAAATGGCGTTTGTTGGTATCGAGGACAAAACTAGCGAGGCAGAATTAATCGTTTTCCCGAGGCTGTACGAGCAGCTTGGCGACAACTTGCAACAAGATGCTATCATCAAGGTGGCCGGCACAATCAACGCCCGTGACCGCGACGGCAACATGACCGACGAAGCCAAAATCATCGCTGACGAAATTAGTATCGTTACCGACAAAGAACTCAACGAATACCAAAGCCACGGCCGCAAAATGGCCGCCCCCAAAGGCCGCGCGGCCTTCAAAAATAAACGCTATCCGCGCAAATCTGGAGGCGGCGCACCAGCCGTTACGGCTGCAGCCAGCGCCAAAGCGGCACCGGCAATCACCGCCAAGCCTCTAGAAAAACTGGAAACTGTCTATGTCAAAGTCAAAAACCCGAGCGACCGCGACCTGCTGGTCTCGCTCAAGAAACTGTGCAGCCAAAATCCTGGCCAAAACGACATCATTATGATTTTGGGCGATGATAAGTCCAATGCCATCCGTCTGCCGTTTCGGGTCGATGCTCAGCGTAATCTGCGCGCTGGCCTGGCCGAACTATTGGGCGACGAATGCGTCAAGGTGAAATAGATTAGGATAAGATGATTTCGACCAAAGAAAATAGCCCGCCAGAAAGGCCTTGCGCCGAGGCTGGTGGCCTCTAGGCGGGCTATTTTCTAGCGGGCTTTATCAGCCCTTGTTGGACGCCGCGGGGGCGTCCTCGTTCTTGGCGTCCTTTTCTATGGGGAGGTAGATGACAATGCGCCCGCGACCAGGGGCATCGATCTTGTAAACTACCTTGCTATCACGAATCTCGATGTCTGAGACCCAAAGGGCCTCGGATGCGGCGTCGACGAGCGCCGCCTCGAGCCGGCGCACCTGCGCCTCCTTGACGGACAGATCAGCCTCAAGGCGGCGCACCTGCGCCTCCTTGAGACCCCTCTCGTGTTGGGCATTGATCTTCTCGATACTCAACCTCCACAGATTGCAGAGGCCGTAGATCGAGAGGATCCACAGTCCCAAGACGGGGTGTCCCGACTTGACGAGCTGGGCGGCCACAATGGCCGCGGCCAGGATGGCAGCGAACTCGAGGGCGATACGAGCAATGAAACGCTTCATGATTCCTCCTAGAATCACTCGCTCAAGTAAAAGGGCAACTTCACGCCCTTTATTTTCGAAAACTTGAGCGAAAAGCTAGTATTAATATAGCATAGAGTAGTAAAATTGTCAATACTTTCCGCAATTATTCCGTAAAATTCGCAAATTTTAGACATTTTTGGCGGTTTTGCCGCTTGTCGCCAGCTCGTATAGCGCGATTCCGGCCGCTACCGACACGTTGAACGACTCTTTTTGCCCGAACATCGGAATCTCAATGATATCGTCAGCCAAAGCCAGCCATTCGGGCGCGATACCGTCGACTTCTTCGCCTAGCAGCAACGCAATGCGGTCTGGCGCCGAATAATCGCGCAGATTGGTACTATTGGCGGCTTGTTCTAGAGCGGCGATACGGTAGCCCAGCTGCCGCAGTTCATCTAGCGGCGGTGCTTCGTGATACTCAAACGGCACCAAACTTTCGGCGCCGAGCGCAGTTTTGTGAATTTGCTTGGTAATTTTTTCGCGGATATGCGGCAGGCGCTGGTCGTTCTGGCAACTTTCGCCCTCTATATAAGCGCAATTCGGAGCCTGGCGGTTCAAAGCCAAGTCGGGGTACGGCGTATAGCCGCTCAAAATCAACCGTTCGACACCGAAACCTTCGCATGTCCGGAAAATCGACCCGACATTGAAGGTCGAGCGAATGTTGTGGGCGATGACGACGATTTTTGACATAATTCTATTGTAGCACTGTTTTTAGCGCAAGCTTTTTGTTAGAATAAAGGTGATGGATGAAGAAGAGGTTCAGCGTCGCCGGCGCGAACAAGACGAAAAGGCTACCCGCCAGCGGGCGACTATTTTGGGTTTGCCGTATGTTGATATGCGCAATCTAGAGGACACGCTACCGCTAGTTCCCGGCATGATTCCGATCGAGAAAATGCACCAATACCGCATCGTACCGCTAGCCAAGGGCGGCAACGAAGTGATGTACCAAATCGGCGTGACCTCGCAAACGCCGCAATCTATTTTGCAGAAGATCAAGCGCGAGTATCAAGACCGCGGCGACAAATTGCAGTTTTTACTTATCAGCGCTAGCGGTTATCGGGCAATGATGCTGCGCTATGATCCGCCGAAGCGTACTGCTTACGATGATATCGAGATTGCTAAAGAGGGCGATAGCAATACTATTGCTCAAGTTAGCCAGACGCTAAATCTGGTATCGAGCGAGGAATTATTTGATTTCTTGATTAAGCAGGCGGACAAGCTTGGCGCTAGCGACATTCACATTGAGAACGAGCGCGATTCTATCCGCGTACGCATGCGCGTTGACGGCGCGCTGCACCCAGTGGCACAGCTAGAACGTTCGCGCTACCGAATTATTATGGGCGAGCTAGCTAGCCGTGCTGGCGTTAGCAGTGCAGCTATGGAATCGCAATCCGGCCATATGCAGATGGAAATCACTACCGATCAAGGCACGCATCTATTGAATCTGCGCGTCGAGACTGTGCCAACGTTGTACGGGCAAGATGCGGTGCTGCGTTTGTTTAATTTTGATGAATCATTGTTGAACTTGGATTTGCTGGGTATTCCGCCGCGCCAGCGCAAGGAAATCGACGAAGTTGTCAGCCACCCGCGCGGTCTGGTGCTGATGGTCGGGCCGACTGGCTCGGGTAAGTCGACGACGCTTTATAGTATGCTCAATGCGTTGAATACCACTGATCGCAAGCTGATTACGCTCGAGGATCCGATCGAGTATGGCCTGAGCGGCATGTCGCAAATTCCGATCGACACGACGCATGGGCAGAGCTTTGCTGATGGTTTGCGTAGCGTTTTGCGCCTCGACCCAGATGTGGTGATGGTTGGCGAGATTCGTGATGTCGATACGGCGCGCACGGCTATTCAGGCGTCAATCACCGGCCACTTGGTACTATCGAGCTTTCACGCCAATACTACCAGTACGGCCTTTAGCCGTATGATTGACATGATTGGAGTTAACCCGATCTTTTCAAGCGCTATCCGTTTACTGATTGCTCAGCGTCTGGTGCGGCGTTTAGTTGATCATACCAAGGAAGCATATGAACCCGATGTGGCAACACGTAAATATGTTCAGCGCGTGCTCGAAAAGCTGCCGCCCGATGTCGAGAAGCCTGATTTGGATAATTTCAAGCTGTGGCGCCCCGTGCCTAGCGAAGATGCGCCGTTTGGCTACAAAGGCCGGGTGGTTATCATGGAACAGCTGGTTGTTACCGATGAAATCCAGAAGTTTATCCGCGGCGACGTCCAAGATGTTCACCCCGAGACTATCGAAGAAACCGCCCGAAACGAAGGCATGCTAACACTCGAGCAGGTCGGCGTGCTGGCGGCTTTGCGCGGCGAAACCACGCTCGAGGAAATAGCGCGGGTAATTTAGCGCAAATTGTGGTATAGTATTGGGTGCTGGCTCTAGACATAGGGTCTGGGTACAATCTACAATCATCGTCGAGCGCCCCGGTGCGGGGCGGAAGGAAGGTCTGAGATGGTCTGGAAAAGGATTGTCATGGGTAGGGCTGCTGCTCTTACCCCTAAAGCCTGCGACAATTATAGGCTGGAGAAGTCAACCTCTCCAGATCGCCAGCTTCACGAACTGGCGGCTGGAGGTAAGGGCGGTGCGGCCTGCGCCGCTCTCGTCCTGATGAACTCTGCCCGCGAGGCAGGGTTCTACGTCGAGGTCTTTACCTGCAAATCGGTGTATCGAAAAAGTTCTTTTATCGTGGCCGTTTATGATAGGCAGGGCGGAGCAGTGCTGGCCTTTTTTTGTCTCGATGCTACTGGCAGCATCGAGACGGATTTTTGTAGATATCCGGAACTCCTGATTCCGGAGCCATCAAGCTGGCGTCCATATTTTTGGCGTATGCTTGATTGGGTTACTGATCCATCAACCACACTCTAGTCTCGTCGGCAGCCGCAAAGGCACGCTCAAGCCAGCAGAGCTGCGCCTTTGCTCTGGGGCGGGGCGCGCGATTTAGTTCGCCGTCCCGCCCCCAACTCAACTACTTAGTCTTGATTTAGGATTTTTTTATGACATTTGCCACCGCTGGTACGACGCGTTTGTCGAATGGCGACGGGATAACTTCGTCGACGGTTGGGTTTTCGACCAGCGCTGCTAGAGCTTCGGCGGCGGCTAACTTGTGCTGGTCAGTGATTTTCTGGACGCCATGGTCGAGTGCGCCGCGGAAAATACCAGGGAAAGCCAAGGAATTATTAACTTGATTCGGGAAGTCGCTGCGGCCAGTCGCTACGACGGCTGCGCCAGCGCTAATTGCGGCATCGGGCATGATTTCGGGTACTGGATTGGCTAGAGCGAAAATAATCGGCTGGCTGGCCATCGCCGCGACCATCTCTGGCGCTAGCGAGTTAGCGGCCGATACGCCGATGAAGATGTCGGCGCCAGTTAATACTTCTGCTAGCGTACCGCTTTCTGAAGTATTCAAATATTGCTGCAAGGCGGTTTTTTCTGGCGACAGGTCAGTGCGGTCGCTACTCAGCGCGCCTTGGCGATCGAGCGCAATCAAGTTTTTGACGCCGTACAGATTGAGCAGCTTAATAATCGCTGTGCCGGCCGCGCCTGGTCCTGCCAGGACGACTTTGCAGTCGCGCAAGTTTTTGCCGACAACCTTGGCGGCGTTGATCAGCCCAGCTAGCACTACTATTGCCGTACCGTGCTGGTCATCGTGAAATACTGGAATGTCTAGTTCGGCTTTCAAACGCTCCTCAATTTCGAAGCATTTTGGCGAAGCGATATCCTCTAAATTGATCGCTCCAAAGCTCGGCGCTATCGCCTTGACGGCAGCGATAATTTCTTCTGGCTGGTGGACGTCCAAGACAATTGGCACAGCGTCGACATTAGCGAAATACTTGAACAGCAGCGCCTTGCCTTCCATCACCGGCATGGCGGCTTTCGGCCCCAAATTGCCCAAGCCCAAAATCGCCGAACCGTCAGAAATCACGCCGACCAAATTGTTGGTCCAAGTGTATTTCGGCAAATCCGCCGGGTTCTCGGCGATGGCCTGGCTAACGGCACCGACGCCTGGGCTGTAATAAGCGCTGAGCTTATCGCGGTCAATCTCGCCGTTATCGCGCAGCGCGGTGGTGATTTTGCCTTTATATTTTTGGTGTAGTTCGAGTGCTAGTTTGTTGTAATCCATGAGTATATTATAGCGCGTTTTGGCATTTTGGGCGCGCATGTTGAACTAAATGGCAGTTTGTAGCATAATATATTTATGAGAAGAAAAGGAGAGTTTTTAGACACAATAAGAAACCGGTTGACAACATTTTTGGCAGTTGGAAGTTTAGCGTTAAGCTCGTTTGTCGGGTCGTGCTCGGCTGAGAGTCAGACGCCGGATTCTACGCCAGCCGGGAGTACTGCCTCCGAGAGCGCTACTGCTGGGACACTAACTTATGAGGAGTTAGCCAAAAAAATTGGCGAGGGTGATTCAGTTTGGATCGCGCCAGTTGCTTACATACAGAGTACAGACGGTGAAAACAGCGGCAAGATTGTTGTACGCCCAGCTGCTGAAGTCAACGGCGACCCGACATGTCAGCAGCCTGGCGAATCGCGGCAGGTGGGCGACGAACAGGTAAGATACTATGCCGTTGAAGATGGCAAATTGGTGGAAGTAGACCCTCCGTCATCCAAGGCGGCCAGACGGTCGGATAGTGTCGATGAAAATACGGTTATCTGCGTGAAATTTGACGGGGCAGTCGACGGATTCCAGCCAGGAGCGGAGCTTCCGACGACTATGGTTATTGACGGCGAGCCCTACCGTGTCGTATATGTAGAGAGTTCAACAGAAAACTCGTTGACCCCGCGTCAAGCTCTTGACCCAACCGATGAATAGCTGCTTTTCTTGCATTTTAGTATAGTTTGTGGTATAATAAAAAGACATACCAATTTTAATTTCGAGGTGAAAGTATAACGAAATGGGTATATTAAAATCTGACCAGCCTGTTGGCAGGCATGCAGCGGCTAAGAGACATGAGGTTCCAAGTTGGCTGCCCGATAAAAAGTTCGGAAAGACGATAGTCGGCCTCTCTGCACTTGCTGTAACGATGACTTGTTTTACTGTGCATGAATCTATGGACCTTGCTACGCATGGAGAAAAAGATCCTACTCCTGTGACAGACAGGACTGATAATTTGCCTCAGCCAGCGGTGCCAGGCGACTCTGTTGGCACTGTCGCTAATTCATCTGCAGACGGAACAGTGGTAGACGGAGCTTCTAGAGTAGGTGTTTGCAATATATGGCAGGAGCAAGGACTTATTGGTCGCGGTTTCGTGTGTCCTGATACTAGCACCCAAATTAATCCAGATGTTCAACCGCTAGCTAACTTAGCTGTCCAGACGGCGGGCGGTTCTAATCCCGATGCTCAAGCTTACATCACTGTCGATAGCGCTGATCAGTCGACCACAGCGTAAGATTTTCTGAAATTGATAAAATATCAAGCGCAGCTGGCGGCTAGACGGACTCTGCTGCCAGCTGTCTTTGCGGCTATTGCTCGCCGCTTGATATTGTGTTAGAATACTTGCATTGTACGAGAGTTAATTATTCGGGCTTTGTTCGGTGTGGAGCCGCAGATGTACAACTGCGTGGCCAGCCAGAGCGAGTTCGAAAGATAGGAAAAATTATGAGTTTTGCATTAATCCAAAAAGTCAACGACGAGCAGAAGAAAGCGCAAGTTGTCGATGTCCGCAGCGGCGACACCGTGCGCGTCTATCAGAAAATCAAAGAAGGCAACAAAGAGCGCATCCAGATGTTCGAGGGCGTGGTTATCCGCACTGACAACAAAGGCCAGCACACTAGCCGCATCACCGTTCGCAAGGTAGCGTCGGGTGTCGGCGTAGAGAAATCATTCTTGCTGCACAGCCCGCTGGTCGAAAAAGTCGAGATTGTGCGCCGCGCCAAGGTTCGCCGCAATTTCCTCAGCTTCTTGCGCAAACGCAGCGGCAAGTCGGCCCGCTTGACGGCCGTCAAATTTGATCGCGAAGCTGTCAACGCAGTCCGCGACGAACATGCCGAAGAAGAAGCCGCTCGCTTGAAAGAGGAAAAAGCTAAAGAAGCTGCCGAGAAAAAGGCCGCCGAAGAAGCTAAGCAGGCCGAGTTGGACGCCAAGGCTGCCGAAGTAGCTGCTCGCCACGCCGAAAATTAGCGGTAGTCTGTGTTCTAGCGCTAACGATAAATCCCGCCGATGAGCGGGATTTTGTTTTGTCTGTGAAATAACCGTGAAAAGGAAAGTGCCCACCGAGGCGGCTCAAGCAGAACGTGTGTGTTCCGCGAGCCGCCCCAGCGGGCGTCGGAGAGGAAACGACCCACCGAGTAGGCCAATGGCGAGACAGGATTTCTGCCTGCGGGCCGTTTCCTCGGGGGTTGGGGTCAGCGGCCGCCGTGCCACCGCGCCGGTTTAGTGTCTTCCGTTGCCGCTGACGCAGCGAACACTATGATGCTAAAAAGCATCAATGTTGCGGCAAAACTCTCCCAAAAGGAGAGCAATGGGATTGCGCTGCACAGCGAGTGCAGTGCTCCCAGTACGATCATGACAACCCAGGCCACAACGGCCCAGGCCATGGTCGGGATCCCGACCATAAGAAAAAGAATGAAGAGTTTCCCCTTCATGAGCTAAACACCTCCTCTCTTTACTCGACGGGTTCAGCTTACTAATATTATAACACAAATCCCGCCGCCTGTGCCTGCGATTGAGCCTATCGCCGCCATTTGTTATCATGAACTTATGATTCTGGGGATCGACGAGGTTGGGCGCGGGCCGTGGGCGGGGCCGCTGGTGGTTGGCGCGGTGATTTTGGGCGGCGCCGAGATTGACGGCTTGGACGATAGCAAAAAGCTGACTAAAAAACGCCGCGAAGCGCTGGACGTGGAAATTCGCGAAAAGGCAGCTGCTCACGCCCTGGGCTGGGTGAGCGCCCGGGAACTAGACGATATTGGCATGAGCGAGGCGCTGCGGCTGGCGACGCGGCGGGCGGTCGAGCAGGTTCAGGCGCAATGCCGCCAGCAAAACTTAGCTTTTAGCGAGATTATTATCGATGGCAAGGTAAATTTTCTGCGCGGCACGGCGCTAGAGAAGTTCGTTGCGACCATGCCCAAAGCCGACGGTTTGATTCCGAGCGTGTCGGCGGCGTCGATCGTCGCCAAGGTGGCGCGCGACCAGTTCATGGCCGAGCAAGATGCGGTTTATCCGGGGTACGGTTTCGCGTCGAATGCTGGCTATGGCGTGGCCAAGCATCGGGCGGCGATTGAGCGCCTGGGCGTGACGCCGCTGCACCGGCTGAGTTTCGCGCCGCTGGCGAAGTATGCCGACAATAAGGCGAAGCCGCGAGCAGTGCCTCAGAAAACAGTTGTTCAATCTGGCGAGCCGTCTGTCGGATATCCTCAGAAAATAATTCGGGGCCCACGTAAAGTTGCCCAAATTTTTTCTGAGAATATCACTCCAGACGCTGGAAATGTTGCTCGAATTGATTTGTCAAATACTATTTCGTCAGAAACGAAAAAATCAATGACAACTCGACAAATTGGCGATAAAGGCGAGCAAGCGGCAGCAGACTGGCTGACGGCGCGCGGCCATGAGATTGTGGCGCGGAATTGGCGGACGCGGTACTGCGAAATCGATATCGTCAGCGTGAAAGGCGAAGCGTTGTATTTCACCGAGGTGAAGTATCGTAAGAACGATGATTTCGGCGATGGACTGGCGGCGATTACCGCCAAAAAGCAGCGGCAGATGCGTTTCGCGGCAGAGTTGTTTTTGGCGGGCAAGCCAGAATGCAGCGGCATGGCGGCCAAGCTGCTAGCCGCCAGCATGAGCGGCGATCCGCCAGCCGTCCAAGCAGTAGTAGAAGTAAATTAAACCAAAGAAAATAGCCCGCCGAAATGGCTCAAGCTGAAACTTAATTCAGCGGGCTATTTTCGGCGGACGTCAGCCCTTCTTCACCGCCTTGTGGCGGTGCTGCTCGCAGGTGGTGCACCTGCAGACAACTTCGTCCTCGAGAGACATCGGCACGAAGCCGACGACGACGAACTCGTAAACTGCCAGCATGATTGCCGGCATATAAATGATCTCACTGGCGCCATTGGAGATGGCGTATGAGATACACTTCCAGACCCAGACGTGGGCCGCGACGAACGTCGCGACCCACCCCCACCCGGCCAGCGGGCCTGCGGCGTCAACGACGGACTTCGTCGCCCAGGGGGCGACGAGAGCGAGAACGATAGCGACAACAGTAATGAAGCTCATGATTTCCTCCTCAGAAAATCATCGCTCAAGTAAAAGGGCACTTCTCGCCCTTTTTTCGTAAACTTGAGCGAAAAGCTATAATGAATATAGCACATTATCGTATAAATGTCAAGCGTTTTAACGAAAAATGTGTCATAATAATTCTGCGGCCTCTGTAAAAGCCGCAGAATTACTTATCTCAAAAAACTGAAATTACTTTGCCAGCGCCGCTATGACCGCTGCTTTGTCGCGGTCGATTAGGTCTAGTTTGCCTTCTAAATCTAGTATTCCCATGTCGATGGCGCGGACGAGCGACTGGTCGCGGCGCAGCGGCGTGAAAAATTCGCGGTATTCAGCTAGCTGCTGGCGCGTCATCAGCAGCATGGCGGCGTAGCGCGGGAAATAATCATGGCTTTTGTCGCTGGCGAAAGTTTGCTCGATCCAACTCCACTGGCTGCGCATCCAGCGCCAGGCGGCTTCGCGGCCGTAGCGATTGCGCAGCAGGTCGACGAACCAGTGAACGGTGTCTTGGCTGCGGATGATGTCGGTGTTGGTGAGCAGCCCGATCAAGCGCGCTAGCTGCTCGGCGTCGCGCGTTGCAGTAATCCCCGCGGCGATATCGCTGCGCAGGTCGGCTGATTGCGTGGCTTGGTAGGCTTCGAGCAGCTGGCTGACTATATCTGCCGGCTGATCGCTGTAGCGGACGGCGGCACCGATGATTGATGGGCGCAGGTCGGCGCTGAGCTCGGCTAGAGGCGTATCCTGGTAGAGCTGGCGCGCGGTACTGATTGCCGCTGCGTCCTCGCTATATAGCATGCAATCGATGATGGCAGCGCGCAGTTTGCTGTCGGATTCTGGCTCGCCGGGGCGTTTGCTCCAACCTAGGCGTTCGAATTGCGGACGAGCTAACTTGCCCGATAGGCGGCGCAGCAGCTTTTCGGCTGCTTCGTTTTGGTCGACGAATTTTTTGAGATCGCTGATGGCCAGCGAGATGATTTCCCAGACGGTCTGATCGCTTTCGTTTTGGAAGGCGGCTAGCGCTTCGACTAGCGTGCTGCTAGCAATTAGACCGCCGCGGGCTAGCAAGATTTGCTCGTTGAGATACTGGGCGCGCTGCGACGGCGTCAGCGTACCACTGGCGATTGCCTGCAAAATGCGAGCTCGCAGAGCGTCGTCGTAGCAAGTGATAAAGTGCGAGGCGTTTTGATGATTGAGCAGTAGCAGGCCGTCTGGCGCTGGCGAGAGATGCTGTTCGCGCTCCTTTAGAATTTCGGGCAGGCGCTGGTCGTTGGCGTCGAGCGGAATCGGCCATAAACGATCAGAGGGCTGGTGTGGCCCAGTGAAGAATTGTTCTTGGCGGAGCGTCAACTTGCCATTGTCAAGCGATGCGTAAACTACTGGGTAGCCTGGCTGTGAAATCCAGGTGTTCATTAGCGCTCCGACATCTTTGCCGCTAGCTTGGCTTAAGCATTCCCAGAGGTCATCGCCAGCGGTGTTGCTATACTTGAAGCGGGTAAAATACTGCTTGAGGCCAGCGCGGAATGCTGCGTCGCCGATCCATAGTTGCATCATTCGCAGCAGCCGGCCGCCTTTGGCGTAGACAATCGCTCCATCAAACAGCGCGCTAATTTCGGCTGGGCTCGACACGTCGGTTTGAACTGGCTGTACGCCGTTGATGCTATCGCGGCGCAGGGCAGCGACGCCCTCGTTGTTGGCAAACTCGTCCCATTGCCGCCAGTCTGGATGTAGCGCGTCAGTCGCTAGGTATTCCATCAGTGTAGCGAAACTCTCGTTTAACCACAAGTTATTCCACCACTTCATAGTTACTAGATTGCCAAACCACTGGTGGCTTAATTCGTGGGCGATAACCGTCGCAATATATTGGCGGGTTGAAACGCTAGCGGTTGCCGGATCGGCCAGCAGGGCGGTTTCGCGGTAGGTTACCAAGCCCCAATTCTCCATAGCGCCGCTAGAAAAATCAGGTAGTGCTACATGGTCAGATTTCGGCAGCGGGTAAGGCACGCCAAAATACTCGTCGAAAAAGTCAATTGTTTGCGCTGCGTGCTGGAGCGCCCAGTTCAAGCTGCCGGCTGATTGCGCTGGCGTGGCGTAGACGTTAACCTCGACACCGCTCTTGGTAGCAGTAGTCGCACGCTGTAAATCGCCAGCGACAAAGGCCGCCAGGTAAGTGCTCATGCGCGGTGTTTGCTCAAAGGTGGTCAGCATTCCCTCGCTGCTTTCCCGCCGCGAAGCGACTGGCATATTGCTGAGTACTACCGGCTCGTTTGATAATATTGAAATCGCAAATGTCGCTTTGGCTTCTGGTTCGTCAACGCATGGGAAGGCTTCGCGGGCATGGTGGCTTTCGAATTGAGTGGCGTATAGCTCGCATTTCTGGCCTTGATGCTTATAATAACAAGGATAAATACCGTGCATGGCGTCGGTTAATGTTAACGAGAATTTGATAGTAATTTGCGCTGGACCGTTGTCGGTATTGTCAAGTGTCAAAATGTCGTTGTCGGTTGATATCTTAACTGCTTGGCTGTTGACAGTAGCTTCTTCAATTTGCAAATCTTTGGCGTGCAAGCGAATCGGTTCGGCTGCTAGATGCTGGCCGCGGATAGTTGCCGTGCCGCGGATTAAACGCGCACTCTTTGCTTGACACAAATCCCATTGGATGTCGTAGTGTTCTGGTTGAAATTGAGAAAATAATCTGTCCATATGTCCATTATAGCAGGGTGGTATAATATGCTTATGCAACGGCGGCGCAGAATAGTACTAGTAGCGGTGATTTTGATAGGTACTCTCGGGTGGATTGTTGTTAAGGAATGGCCGAATTTGCCGCTGATGCCGCCAGATTCGCAGTCTCAACAGTCGGGGCCGAACTTTGGCTCTGGCGAAGTAGCGCGCGACGCTTTGGCGGCACTGCCTACTAAGGGCCGCGCTCCCAAGACCGGTTACAAGCGCTCGCAGTTCGGTGATGGCTGGGCCAAGGCGGGCGGCTGCGATACGCGCAATGTTATCTTGCGGCGCGACTTGGCAAACGCTGTCCTGGGCGATGACAACTGCAAAGTACAGGCTGGCGACCTTAACGACCCGTACACCGGGCAGCGAATCGCTTTCAAGCGCGGTGCTAATTCTAGCAGCGCTGTGCAGATCGACCACGTAGTGGCACTGAGCAACGCCTGGCAGACTGGCGCTCAGCAGTTGTCTAGCGAACAGCGAATCAGTCTGGCTAACGATTCGCTCGAGCTGCTAGCCGTCGACGGACCAGCCAACCAGCAGAAAGGCGACGGCGATGCGGCGACTTGGCTGCCGTCAAATAAGCCGTTTCGCTGCCAGTACATTGCCCGTCAAATTGCCGTCAAGAAAAAATACTCGTTGTGGGTGACACCGCCGGAACGCACGGCTATGGAACGGATCTTGGCGAGTTGTCCGGAACAGCGCTTGCCGGCGTGATATAATCTAAAATATGACAAAGAAACAACATTATTCTCTGTATGATATATTTGCGATACTTTTTGTAACGACACTATTGGTTAGTAATATTGTCAGCGTCAAAATTGTATCTGTTGGCTGGCTTACTTTTGATGCTGGCACGGTTTTGTTTCCGCTAGCGTATATCGTAGGTGATATAATCACTGAGGTTTATGGTTATCGTCGGATGCGCCGGCTGATTTATAACGGTGTGGCAGCCTTGACGCTTATGACGTTGACTTTTTGGGTGGTGCAATTACTGCCGGCAGATAGCAGCTGGACGGGGCAAGCGGCGTTTGAATTGACGTTGGGCGTGGTCTGGCGGTTGGCTATCGGTTCGATAACGGCGCTGTTCGCTGGCGAGATCATGAATGCTTACGTAATGGGGCGGATGAAAGTTGCTAGCCGCGGCCGCGGCTTGTGGTGGCGGATGATTGGCAGCTCATTGGCGGGTAACGCGCTAGATACGGTGATCTTCTCGACGATTGCTTTTGCCGGTACTATGCCGACAACCAGCTTTTGGCAGCTTATCGTCACGGTGTTTTTGATCAAGATGGCAGTAGAGATTATGGTCTCGCCGCTGACTATGCATTTGATTGCCCGCGTGAAAAAGCATGAAAAATTGGATACGTTCGAGCAGCCAGCGAAATACCTGGTGAATTAGTTGCTTGGTTTATCCTGGCGTTAGATTTTGACGCGGTTTTGTTTTATAATGTGACGCCGATTGGTAAATTATCGCCGTAGTAGCGAGCCAGAAACGAACGCTTGAAATCAAAAAATGTGCCGTCTAACAGTGAAGCGCGGATCTGGTCGACAGTGCGCACTACAAAGCGTTCATTGTGAATGCTGGCGAGCGTAGCACCGAGAATCTCATCAGCGCGAAACAGATGATTAATGTAAGCGCGCGTATGATGCTGGCAAGTATAACAGTCGCACTCAGCGTCGATCGGCGCGAAGTCCTCGCGAAAGCGAGCATTACTGATGTTGATGCGGCCGTCAAAGGTGTATAGAGCACCGTTGCGGGCTTGGCGGGTCGGCGCGACGCAATCGAAAGTATCGATGCCGTATTCGACGCCGAGAAACAAATCGGCTGGCTGCGAACCTAAGCCTAGCAGGTGGCGCGGCTTATCCTCGGGCAAAGTTTCGCAGACCCAGCGGACGACGTCAGCGATCTCACCAGGCTGGAAAACGCCGCCGATACCGTATCCGTCGAAGTTGCGCTGGCCCAGGAAATTGGCCGATTGGCGGCGCAGTGTTTCGTCGCGGGCGCCCTGAACGACACCGTAGAGCGCTTGTAGGTTCTCGCCGCGCGCTAGATGTTCGGCGTTTAGTTCATCGTGGCGAACTAAGCAGCGTTCCGCCCAAGCATGCGTTCGCTGCATTGCCTTTACGATTGTGTCGCGGGCTGCTAGTGGTGCAGTCAGCTCGTCGAAAGCCATATGAATATCAGCGCCGATAGAGTGCTGTAGCTCCATCGACGATTCGGGCGTCATCATTATATATTTGCCATCCAGATGCGACCGAAATTGTGCTCCTTGGTCGGTGACTTTGGCTAACTGATTAGCAGACTTGACCGCTTGCGCAGCGTTGCCTTTTTGGGTGTGAGCGACGACATCAATGCCTTTTTTGTAAGCAATTCCCAGACTGAAAATCTGAAAGCCGCCGCTGTCAGTGAAAGTCGGCCCATCGTAATCCATAAATTTGCCTAGGCCGCCAGCTTTATGAATGATTTCGGCGCCTGGCCGCTGCATCAAATGATAAGTATTGGCCAAAATCGATTGCCCGCCGCAGGCTTTGACTTGTTCAACAGTCAGCGCCTTGACGGTTGCCTTAGTGCCGCCAACGATGAAAGCTGGCGTTTGAATCGTGCCGTGCGGCGTTTGAATCGTACCAGCACGCGCTAAGGTGCCTGGGAGGCGATGGGTAATGCTGAAAACAAGGTGTTGGTTCATAAGGTCTAGTATATCATTTGCCCCCTGGTAGCAAAGTGTAATTTTTGCCAAAAGCATGAAGTATGTTGAAAAACATTGACGATGCTCAGTAAGTATAGTATAACTATAATTAGCCTTTCAGATAAAGGCTGCCTGATGTATGCGGAGAGACTGCACGCGTCCGAGGTAGCGGTCTGGATAGGCCGCACCTCAACTTTCTAGGAGAGGATAAACGTTATGCTCGATATCGTGGCCAGCCTTTCGGCTATGGTTCTGTGTATCTTTCTCACCGTCTCCCTGTGGCGGCAGCGGAGAGTGGGGCCGATCCAAACATCACTCCTAGGAGTGATGTTTACCGTGATTTATCTGTACTCTGCGACCGTTCGCCATGACAGTGTCTACAAGGAGTATGAGGCTGCTGCATGGGCGGCGCTGGCTGCTTATGTGGTAGCGGTGGTACTTGCCGTCGCAGAATATAGGGTCAAAATCACAGCCTAGATCTCCAGGCTGTGGATTCGTAGGGCGCAGAGCCAGAAAGTCTCTGCCCTCGTCAAGATGGCGCAGCTGAGCCTGTCCGAACAAGCCTGGGGACCCCGTGAAGGGTATTCCCCAGAGAGCCCAGACACAGACGCATGAGGTGCGGGGCGGGGCGGGATGTGCGATTTATTTCGCCGTCCCGCCCCCAACTCAACTCTTTGTGAAATATTTTTTGTATCGCACTGCTAGGCTTGACGATGCCAGCCCTCGCGTGTTACATTAAATACGTACTCATCCGGCCGGCAGGTCGGTTGTTTTCGTATTGGAACTAAAAGAAAGGAATTATATGGAAGATTTGAATATCAAGCAGTTGACGCTAGCGGTGCGGGCAATTGCTGATGAAAAGGCGTTGCCCGAAGAAACCGTATTAAACGTAATCGAGCAGGCGATCGCTGCTGCCTGGCGGCGCGATAACGGCGAGCGCGAGCAAAATGTGCGCGCTGAACTCAATATTAATGACGGCACCGCCAAGGTGTTTGTTCAGCGCGAAGTCGTCGAGGATGTTGTCAATCCGGCTACTGAAATCAGCTTGGCGGGCGCTCAGGCAGAGAAGCCAGATGCTCAGTTAGGGGATACTATCGAGGAAGCTCATGAAGTTAAGTCCTTTGGCCGAGTGGCCGCCCAGACTGCCAAACAGGTTGTCATGCAGCGCCTGCGCGAAGCCGAGCGCGAAGTTGTTCTGGCAGAGTTCGAAGACAAAATCGGCACGGTCGTTACCGGTATGGTGCAGCGCGTCGAGCCGCGCGTGGTGCGTGTCGAGCTAGGCAAGGCTACTGGTATTATCCCGCAGAGCGAGCAGATTCAAGGCGAGTTTTACAAAATTGGCTCGCGGATCAAAGTATTAATCAAAGACATCGAACGCGAAGGCCGCGGCCCGCAGCTAATCCTCAGCCGCGGCAGCGAGGACTTTATCGAATATCTCTTCCGCCAAGAAGTACCCGAGATGGAAACTGGCGCTGTTGAAATCAAAGGTATCGCTCGCGAAGCTGGTCGCCGCACCAAACTAGCGGTTGCTAGCACGGTGCCAGGTGTTGACCCGGTCGGAACGTTCGTCGGCGGTCACGGCGCGCGCGTTAACGCGGTGATGAGCGAAATCGGCGAGCAAGAGAAAATCGATATCGTTACTTATGATGATAATATAGACACGTATATTCGCAACGCTCTTAGCCCGGCTGAGATCGTTAAAGTCGAGATTGATAAGGACAAAAAAACCGCCAATGTTTATGTTACTGAAGACCAGCAATCAATCGCTATCGGCCGCGGCGGGCAAAATGTGCGTTTGGCGAGCCGCCTGACTGGCTACGAATTGAACATCGAGACCACAGCGCCGAAATCAGCCGAGAAAAAACCGCGCAAGAACGTCGAGGAAGATTTGTTTAGCGCTATCGAAAATCAAGACTAAAACCCGCAGCCGCTTTTTGCAAATTAGCACTCTGCCTTGACGAGTGCTAATTTGTTATGTATAATTGGCTGTAATGGGCAATACGCTCAGAACGGAGAACTGATGATGCCAGAAGATTTTGCAGATTTTATTTCGCGATTGACCGACAATGCGCGCGCTAGCGTCCAGCATGCTGACGCGATTGCTCGCGGTAACGGTAGTAATTACATTGGGACGGAGCATTTGTTGCTTGGCGTTTTGGCGCAAGGGTCGAGCTCGGCGGCGCAAGTATTGACTGACGCCGGCGTGACCCTGCAGCAAGCTGAAATGATTCTGGATATCAAACCGTCGCGAGTGGTTACCAGTACCGGTATGGTGGGCCTTAGCGAGACGGCTTTGTTGACACTGCGCATGGCGTGGGAAGCGGCGCGCGAGTACGGCCATGATTATCTCGGTACAGAGCATATATTGTACAGCGTCCTGCGACAAGGTAATGCCCGAGCGACAGCACTGCTGCGCGAAATGGGCATCAACGTCGATATGATAATCAGCGAACTCGAGAAGTCGTTTGAAGAGAATCGCGGCGAACATGGCGATATTGCTACCGAGCCGCGGCGTCGCGGCAATACGCGCGGCGGGGCGCTTAGCGCCTTTGGCGTGGATTTGACGGCGCGGGCAGCCAACGGCGAACTTGACCCGATGATTGGCCGCGACAAAGAGCTGGAGCGAATGATCACTATCCTTAGCCGCCGCACCAAGAATAATCCAGTACTGATTGGCGACCCAGGCGTTGGCAAAACCGCCATCGTTGAGGGGCTGGCGCAGCGGATCGTCCGCGAGGACGTACCGGGCCATCTATTAGATCGCCGCGTGGTTATGTTAGATATGGCGGCAATGATTGCCGGTACTAAATATCGCGGCGAATTCGAGGATCGGCTGAAAAAGGTAATCGCTGAAGTCAAAAAACAGGGTAATATTATTCTTTTTATTGATGAATTGCACCTGCTGGTTGGTGCTGGCGCCTCGGAAGGTTCGATGGATGCGGCCAATATCCTCAAGCCGGCGTTGGCGCGCGGCGAGCTGCACATGATTGGCGCGACGACTCTCGATGAATATCGCAAGCATATCGAGAAAGACACGGCGCTAGAACGGCGTTTTCAGACGATCGTCGTCAAAGAGCCAACTATGGCGCAGACAATCGCTATTTTGAAAGGTCTTAAAAATTATTATGAAAAGCATCATGGCGTCAAAATTACCGACGAAGTGATCGAATCGGCGGTATATATGAGCGACCGCTACGTCAGCGACCGTTTCATGCCCGATAAAGCGATTGACGTGCTCGATGAGGCAGCTGCTCGAGTTCGCGTCAAGCGGGGCCACCGACCGAGCCGCGAGCGCGAATATCTCAAAGAACTCAAGCACCTCAATGAGCGCATGGAGGACGCTGTCCTGCACGAAGATTACCAGCGAGCTGCTATGTACAAACAGCGTATTAGCCAGATTAGCAAAAAGCTCGAGACAGAAGTTGCTGCCCAAAAAGGTCGCCGCGCTATCCAGCTAACTGATGACGATGTGGCGCATGCTATCGCTGTGATGACCAATATTCCAGTCGAAAAAGTCCAGACTAGCGAAGCGAAGTTGCTGCGCCAGCTCGAAAAGCATCTCGGCAAGTACGTCATTGGCCAGCGCGAGGCTATCGGTAAGGTAGCGCGGGCAATCCGCCGCAGCCGCAGCGGCGTAGCTAGTAGCCGGCGGCCGATTGGCAGTTTCGTTTTCATGGGACCGACTGGTGTCGGCAAAACGCAATTAGCTAAAGTGCTAGCACGAGAAGTTTTCGGTAGCGAAGAAGCGCTTATCAAAATCGACATGAGCGAATTCGGCGAGAAGCATAATACGTCGCGCCTGCTCGGGGCGCCAGCTGGTTATGTCGGTTACGAGGACGGCGGTAAATTGACTGACAAAGTTCGCCGCCAGCCGTACAGCGTGGTGCTTTTTGACGAAATTGAAAAGGCTCATCCAGACGTATTCAACCTGCTGCTGCAGCTACTGGAAGATGGGACGATGACTGATGCTAAGGGGCGCGAAGTTAGCTTTCGTAATACGATTATCATCTTGACTAGCAATCTCGGCGCCGACAAGATGACCAAAGAGTCGGAACTTGGCTTTCACTCTAGCCGCGACAAAAACAGCGAAATTGACGATTTGCACCGCCGCAACGCTAAATTTGCTCGTGATGCTCTCGATAAGTTTATGCGCCCCGAGTTGATTAATCGCTTTGACGGGATTATCACTTTCCGAGCGTTGACTCGCGCCGAGGTCGGCAAGATCTTCGACCTGCTGATCGGCGAGCTGCGCCAGCGTTTGGTGCGCAAAGGCCTGGCCCTTACGATTAAACCTAGTGCCAAAAAATTCCTTATCGACAAGGGTTACAGTATCAAATACGGTGCCCGTCCGCTGCGCCGTGTCATCGAGGACGAGGTTGAGCATGCTATTGCTGAGCAAGTACTTGACGGCGCCTATGCTAAAGGTGATATCCTAGAAGTAGGGATCAAGAAAGGAGCGATAGCGATTGAACGGCGCAGCGAAACCGACAGCCAGACGTAGTATTGTCTCGAAAATCATCGCTTTGATGGCAGTGATAAGTATTGCTGTTGGCGGTTTTTTCTACGGGCAGACAGCCTTTGATGCCTATCGAGCGTCGACTTTCACGCCGCCTGCAGCTGTTGCCGCGGTTGAAGGTTCAATCAAGCTGACTCCGGTGGCGCACCGCACCTTCCGAGCAACTCAGCCAGCTATCGAGGCCAGCGACCAGTTCAATGCTCATTGCAAAAGTACCGAACGTACCGCAGCCATCTTGGGCTGCTACTATGGCGATAAGATTTATCTTTTTGACGTCGAAAATGCCGAATTAGCTGGCGCCAAAGAAGTAACGGCAGCGCACGAATTGCTGCACGCCCAGTATGCACGGCTGAATATCTTCGAGCGGCCGCGAGTCGACGCTATGATCAAAAAGGCTTATCAAAAGGTCAAAAATGATCCGGAAATTGCCAAAGCCATGGAATACTACCGCGAGGCCGAGCCAGGCGCCGAGCTAGATGAGCTACATTCAATTATAGGTACCACGATTGGCGAGCTCGACTCTGACCTTGAACAATATTATGCGCGTTATTTCACTGATCGAGCGTCAATTGTCGCCAAAAACCAAGCCTACACAACAGTATTTACTCGAGTTAATACCCGGGCTGAAGCACTGCAATCTAAACTGCAGTCAGCTGCTAAGCAAATCAAACAAGATGTCGAAGCTTATCAGTCCGATTTATCGCAAATTAACGCTGATATTAACAGTTTTAATGAACGGGCCAGGAGCGGTGAGTTTAGTTCTCAAGCTGATTTCGCAGTGGCGCGGTCGGCGCTGCAGCAGCGAATTAGCGCTATTAATGCTCGGCAGAGTTCGCTTAATTCGCGAATTAAAGCTTACAATGACGATGTGGCAACCCTCAAAAGCTTAGCCGTTAAAGCCGATCAGCTCAATCAAAGCATCAACGGCGTAGCTGCGCCAGCCGGAGTAAATAGTGGCCAAAGCACGCAGTAATTTCGTCTGCCAAAATTGCGGCGCTAGCTATCCGAAATGGACGGGCAAGTGCGAGAATTGCGGCGAGTGGAACACACTAGTCGAACAGATAGTCGATACCAAGGGCGCTTCGGCGGTAGCGCGCAGCCATTCGCGCGGTAAAATCCTAAAGCCGCAGTCGATGCGTTCAATTGCCGCTGAGGACTCAGTGAAACGCTTGCCGACCGGTATTGCCGATCTCGACGCAGTGCTAGGCGGCGGGATTCTGCCGGCAGGCGTGATGTTGCTAGCTGGGCAGCCGGGTATCGGTAAATCGACGTTGTTGATGCAGGTAGCAGCGCATGTTGCTGAGCAATCATCGGTCCTATATGTCAGCGGCGAGGAAAGCGCTTCTCAGGTCAAGCTCCGCGCTACGCGCCTTGGTGCGACCTCTGGCGATGATCTGCAATTTGTCGCTAGTACTAGCGCTGACGACATTGCGGCGACAATTCGCAGCGGCCAATATAAATTAGTGATCATCGACAGTATTCAGACGCTTAGCCTCGAGGAAATCGCCAGCGCGCCAGGTACCGTTAGTCAGATTACTAACTCGAGCAATGTCATTATCCGGTCAGCAAAAGCTTCGGGCGCAGCGGTAATTTTAGTGGGCCACGTCACCAAGGAAGGCTCAATCGCCGGACCGAAAGTTCTCGAGCACCTGGTCGACGTGGTCTTGCAATTCGAAGGCGACCGTTACGGCGGCTTCAAAGTGGTGCGCGCCGCCAAAAATCGCTACGGCTCGACTAGCGAAGCGGCGATTTTCGAGATGAACGATAAGGGCTTGCGTGTCGTCGAAAATCCGTCAGCCGCGCTGTTAGCTGAGCGCCAAAACGCCGATGGTTCAGTGGTACTGGCGACGCTTGAAGGCAACCGCCCGATTCTCGTTGAGATTCAGGCCCTTGTCAACTCGACTAATTTCGGGTATCCTAAGAGGACGGCCAGCGGTTTCGATCTCAACCGCCTCAATCTGCTCATCGCGGTGCTAGAGAAGCGCACCAAATTGAATTTATCCGATAAAGATATTTATGTGAATGTAGTTGGCGGTTTGAAACTTGCCGACCGGGCAGCAGACTTGGCGGTAGCGATGGCGATTGCTAGCGCGGCGGCCGGGCGTAAACTCGACGACGGACTGGTGGTGTTCGGCGAAGTGGGCTTAGGCGGCGAGATTCGCTCGGCACAAGGCGCCGACAAGCGCCTGAACGAAGCCAAAAAACTCGGTTTCACTCAAGCGATCGCACCGGCAACCTCTGGCAAAAAGAATTCATTTGTAAAAGGCGTCAAAGATTTACGCCAAGCTTTGATCGGCTATCTCAAGTAGCTAGTAGCTAATCAAGGCGAAAAGAAAGGAAAATATGCAAACCAAAGACTTAATATTATTGGCGGTAACGCTGCTTATTTTGGGCGAGGTGTCGTACTTACTAGCGCGCCTGCCCAAAAACTCCATCAAATCAAAAGACCGGGCTATCTTGGTAGACACTTCAGTGTTGATGGACGGGCGAATTGTACCGGTAGCGCAAACTGGCTTTATCGGCGGTACGCTGGTGATTCCACGCTCGGTTATCGGCGAGCTGCAGTTTCTAGCTGACCATGCCGATGCTGACAAACGCGCCCGCGCCCGTTACGGGCTTGATGTGGTCACCGAGTTGCAAGCTATGGAGCGCGTCAACGTCGAATTGTTGCAAGACGGCAGCCACGCTCGCGAAGGCGTTGACGACCGCCTACTCAAGCTAGCTAAGCAGCACGGCGCAGTGATCATGACGCTAGATTATAATCTAAACAAGGTTGCCGCCGTCGAGGGTACCGAAGTACTAAACCTTAACGAATTAGCGCAGAGTATCCGGATGGAGCATCTACCCGGCGAGAAAATCACGTTAGAGCTTATTCAGAAGGGGCAGGACGCGCATCAAGGCGTGGGCTACCTACCAGACGGCACAATGGTTGTCGTCGAGCAGGCGAGCGCTCAGATAGGCCAGACGCTAAATGTCGAAATTATCCGTAATTTGCAGACCGCAGCCGGCCGGATGATCTTTGCCAAGAAAATAGAGACTACCAGCAAACCTCTCAAATCGACCGTCAAAGCCGCGGGCAAAACTCAAAAAACAGCGAAAATCGCAGCCGCAGCAGCTTCGAAATCGCCCGCAAAAAGCACTGCTAACGCCAAGCAGCGTTCTGCCGGCCGCGCCCGCAGCCAATCGTCAGCTGGCAGTGCTAGTAATCGTGATTCGGCTAAAAAGGCAGGCGAGACCAAAACCCAAGCTAAACCAGCCAGCAAAAAAGCTAATTCGCCGAAAACAAAACCGCAGCCGAAGCTAGCTGCTCCAGCGACCCGTCGCCAGAGTGCTCGCCGCCGCCCAGACCACGAGAGCGACTTGATCGATCTGGTCAATAACCAATAAATTCGCCAGCACGATATACAAATAGCACGCTGCTAGGGGCGTGCTATTTTGCTGGGTATTAGCGGCAAACTATTGCGATACGAAGCGGGTTTAATCGTCGTCATCGCTGTTACTGTTTGGATTGTAGCTGGCGCTACTAGTCGCTGTGTAGTAGCCAATGTCGGTAATTTTGGCGGTTAGCGTGCCGCTACTGGCTGCTGACAGGTTGCCTTTATGAATATTCCAGATGCCGCTGCTATCGACTTGCTTGCTGGCGACAACGGTACTGCCAGATAATAATTCGATGTTTTGCAGTTTGTAACGGCCGCTGGTATAGACGATGGATACGCCGCCGCTAGTCACCGTTAACGTAACATTCGGCTTCGGATCGTCACACTTGTGTGCGTCATCCTCTTTCTCAGCGTCGTAGCTAGAATCGTTAGGCGTGACTATCTCTTTTCTGGTGATTGGATCAGCCATTTTCATGACATCAATTTCGATCTTGGCAGCTTCGGGCGTACAGGACGTAGCTTTCTTTTTCGAGACGCGGTCGAAAGTCATCTTGGCATTGGTAGCAGCGCTAGCCTTGTTGTAATACGACGGATAAATCTCGCCCTTGATTGTCTGGATGCCGCTCGGCGCAGTATACCAGTCGCTTAATTTTAGTTTACCTTGGTCGGCATACATCTTGGAGATATCGGCCATCGTACGATCGAAGAACATGGCTGGAATCAGCGAGTTGCCATTGCGCAGCGGCGAGGTGTCAGAATTGCCTAGCCACACCGCCATCGATAGGTTCGGCGTGTAGCCGGCAGCCCAGATATCTTTAGCGCTAACCTTGCCATTAATCTCGCTGTTGCTGGTACCAGTCTTGACAGCTGCCTTGACACCGGCGCGGCTGAGGTTGACTAGGTAGTCGCGGCCCGCCAATCCAGCGCGCGCCTTGCCGTCGCCAAGGATGTCGCTAACGATGTAAGCTGCTTGCTGGTCGATGACTTGCTTGCTAGATTCTTTGTATTGTTTGAGGGTTTGTCCATTGCTGTTGGCGACTTTCAGGATAGTCGTCTGCGGTTTATAAGTGCCCATTCGTCCTAGTGTTGCGAAAGCGTTAACGTGGTCAACCAAGCGTGTGCCGCAGCCGCCGATAGCGCTCGATAGGCCAGCTTGCGCGTCGGCGCCTTGCGTGCAGTACTGCAAATCACCGGCGGAGCGTATCAGCGACCAGGTGCTGCCGCTGTTGTTCTTCTCGTTGATGGCCATAGCTTTGATAGCTGGAATATTGCGAGAGCGGGCCAATGCTTGGCGCAGGGTAATATTGCCTTGGAATTTGTTGTCGGCGTTGTTCGGACTATAATTGCCCGGGAAAGTTGTCTTGGAATCTGCTAGAATCGAGCCGCTGCCGTAATTGGCGTTATTACCGCCTTGGTTGCTAAATAAGCGGGCGTAAACAAGCGGCTTAATCGACGAACCCGGTTGGATGAAAGCGGTGGCTGCATTATCCTGTCCAAAGCCAGCGTAATTAAAGTCGCGGCTGCCGACTAGGGCGATAAGCTGGCCAGTCTTGGTATCTTCAATGGCTGCCGCACCGTTTGAGAAGCCAGCAAACTGCGAGCAGTTGCGATAACCGCAGTTGCCATCGGTAATCTCGCCGTTAAATAATTTGGCTATATTGGTTTCTAGGGTTGTTTGCGCGTCGAGGTCGAGTGTTGTCTTGACTGATAAACCGCCTTCGCCGACGATAGTCTTGCCAAGCTCTTCCTCTAGCTGTTTCTTGACCATTTGCACAAAGTGCGGCGCCTTGACGTTGGCGTATTGGTCGGCCAGCGGTTTGATGGTATCCATAATGTCGACTTTTTTGGCTGCCGCTGCCTCTTGTTTGGATATGTAATTCATCGACACCATGTCGTCCAGTACTTTGTGCTGGCGTTCGACAAGCGCTTTGCGGCCATAAGTATTGTACGGGTTGTAAAGCGACGGGTTGTTCGGAATAGCGGCTAGCAGCGAGCATTCTGGTAAGGTTAAATCTTTGGATGATTTGCCGAAATAAGTTTGCGCGGCCGATTCGACGCCGTTGCGCCGGCCGCCGTACGGCGATTCGTTGAGGTACAAGCCGAGGATTTGATCTTTACTGTACATTCGCTCGACCTCGATAGCTAGAATCATCTCTTTGATTTTGCGCGGAATACCCGACAAGCCCCGCTGCATAGCTTCGTCCTTAGTAAAGAATACTTTCTTGACTAGCTGCTGCGTTAGTGTCGAGCCGCCCTGCACGGCGTTGCCCTGCGAGTTGCTGATAAAGGCGCGAACAATGCCGCTAGCGCTGATGCCGCTGTGCTTATAAAAATCTTTGTCCTCGATAGCTATAGTAGCTTTGCCCATGCATGGCGCGATGGTTTTGGCGTCGACCACTAGCGTGTAGTCGCCGGTACCTTTGTCCTCCCAGAGCAATTTGTCGTTGCGGTCGTAATATTTAGTGACTGTCGTTTTGACGCGCTGTGCTAGGGTATCAGGGTTGATTTTGTCGAGATCTTTGCGGAAATAGGCGAAAAGCGAAGCCACGCCAATAACCATCAGCAGCAAAGCGATGCCGACAACTTTCAGCGCCATAATTGCGCCGTCGCGGCTAAACCAGTATTTGGCTAGGCGTTTCGGATGCAAGCGGTATAGTAAGCGTTTGACCGGATGTTTCGGCAAAGTTGCCAGATATTCGGCTTTTTTGCGCGCTCGCGCGTCTTTCTTGACTCGGCGTTTATTGGCTAAATTAGCATAAGCGCTGACGCCGCCAGCTACTTTTCGTTTCTTGTTTCCCACTTTCACTCTTCCCATAAGCAATATTTCCACCATTATAGCACTGTTCGCATCACGACGGCTAGTGCTTTTGCTGATAATTTGCAAATATGTTACTATCTCACTATTAAATAAAGAAAGGTTTCAGATGACGCTAGCAGAAGAACTAACGTGGCGCGGACTCATCAACCAGACGACGTTCGCTGATGTCAAAGATATAAACGAGCCGCGAACGTTCTATTTTGGCGTTGACCCTAGCGCGCCGAGCATGACTATCGGCAACTTGGCAGCGATGATGTTGTGCCGGCATTTTATCGACCACGGCTACAAACCGCTGCTGTTAGTCGGCGGCGCCACCGGTATGATCGGCGATCCTGATGGCAAAAAGCAAGAGCGCGACCTGCGCAATGCTGAAACAGTGGCGCGCAATGTTGAAAGTCTGGCGGCGCAATTCCGCCAAGTTTTCCGCGGTCAGGATTTTGAGATTGTTGATAATGCCGACTGGTTCTCGCAGATTAATTACATTGATTTCTTGCACAAAATCGGCAAGCATATCAGCATGACGCAGCTGCTCGACCGCGAATTCGTGCAGCAGCGTATCGGCGAGGGCGGCGCTGGTATCAGCTACGGCGAATTTAGCTACGGGCTGATTCAAGGGTATGACTTTTTACACTTGTACCGTGAAAAAGGCGCCACTTTGCAGCTAGCTGGCGCCGACCAGTGGGGTAATAGTGTTATTGGCGTGTCGCTGATTCGCAAGCTCGAAAGCAGCGAAGCGCACGTTTTGACCGCGCCGCTAGTTATCAACAAGCAAACTGGCGTCAAGTTCGGCAAGTCTGAGGGTGGCGCTATCTGGCTCGACCCCGAGATGACCAGTCCGTACAAGTTCTATCAATTCTGGCTCAACTGCGACGACGAAACTAGTGAAGATCTCATCAAAATCTATACGCTGCTCGACCGTGAAACCGTCGAAGCGCTGATCGACAATCATCGGGCTAATCCAGGCGAGCGCGCCTTGCAAAAAACCTTAGCGCGCGAAGTTACTGACTTGGTGCACGGCCGCCAGCGCCGCGAGAGTGTCGAGCGGGTAACGGCTGCGCTGTTTGGCGGCGGCGATATCGCAGCGCTTAACGACGACGATTTGAACGCTCTGGCTAACGAAATCCCGACGGTTGATCTCGAGACGACGGTCGTGGCAGCGCTGGTCGCTGCTGGCTTATGCGCTAGCAACGGCGAAGCGCGCCGGCTAATCCACAATAACGCGATTAGCGTCAACGGCGCGAAGATTGCCGGCGACATGCCGCTAACCGAGATTAGCTTAATCAAAAAGGGCAAGAACGACTTTTTGCTGGTAAAATAATCAGAATAGGAGGAAATCATGAAGAAAATTATCGGTTTTGACTTGGACGACACGCTGGCGGTTAGTAAATCGGCGATTTCGCCGCGTATGGCAGGTTTGCTCGCTAAATTGCTAGAAAATTATCAAGTTTGCGTCATTTCTGGCGGCAAATTTGAGCAGTTTGAGAAGCAAGTGATCGACAAGATGAACGTTTCGCCGGAATTGCTGGCGCGCTTCCACATGATGCCGACGTGCGGTACGCGTTATTATACGTTTGACGTCGATGCGAACGAGTGGCAAACGCATTATAAAGAAGATTTCACCGACGAACAAAAGCAAAAAATCACCCAAGTCTTGGAAGAATCGGCGCGCAAATTTGATCTATGGGAAGCAAATCCCGACGGCGAGATTATCGAAGACCGCTTGAGCCAAGTGACTTATTCAGCGCTGGGCCAGCAAGCCTCGCCCGAGAAAAAATACGCTTGGGCGGAAGCCAACAAAGCCGTCCGCAAGCAAATGCGCGACGACGTTGCTGCCAAATTGCCGGAATTTGAAGTGCGCCTGGGCGGCACTACCAGCGTCGACATTACCAAAATCGGTGTCGATAAAGCCTACGGTATGAAAAAGTTGATGGAAGCCACCGGCGTGAGTAAAGAGGAAATTTTGTTCTTTGGCGACAAAATAGAAGAAGGCGGCAACGACTTCCCAGTCAAAAACCTAGGCATTGACTGCATCGCTGTGGAGCGCTGGCAGGATACCGCCTACGCGCTAGAGGGTATCATCGCCGTGACCGAATAGATTTTCGAGCAAAATTCAAGCCAACAAAACACCCGGCTAGCTAACCGGGTGTTTTTAATAAAATCAATCAAGGGAAAGTGATAAGCGAGGCGGGCCGCCCCGGCGCGAGAAATTGGGGAAAATCTCGCGCCGAGGCGGCGCTCACTGCGGTAGGTCAGCCCCGAAGGACCAGACTGCACAGGGGGTGGACGCTAGTACCAAACCTCGGCTCGAGACCTCGTGCATGACGCTTAAGGTCCTCAACGGCGGACAATGCCAGGGAGGCGAGGAACGTCGGGTCCTGCCTGTCCTCCCAGTCTACCGAGAGATCAACGCACGCGTTGAGTTTCGTGAACTCAACGCGGACAACCTCTCCAGGGTTGTCCTGAGTGAGTCGGATACCGCGTTCGAGCAGATCGAGCGCGGCCTCCTCGTCGAATTCCTTCATCGTTCCTCCTAAGAACGATTCATCTCGCGAAAAGGTGGTCATCTGTGCCACCGTGCGAGATACTTGCTCGCGATTGAATCTCGAACACGCATCTCGCCCGGTGGGCCTCGCTTATCAAAAAACTCTTTTGGACAAGGATTCGCTCGACTTGTCAACAAAAGCTGATATTATATATATCATACTGGAGCAACAATGTCAACATTTTTTCGCAATTTCCCGCAAAATCTATAAAATTTCAAAGTAAAAAATAACTTAACAAAAAATCTCACCAAAGAAAATAGCCCGCCGAAATTGGCTCAAACCGGAATTGGGTTTTGTATATCAACCCGGGAAACACTTAATGATTAAGTATCTCAACCAGTGTTGAACCAATTCGGCGAGCTATTTTCTGGCGGGCTTGTTAGCCCTTTCGGCGCTCCTCTTCCAGGGCGGCTCTGGCGGCCTTGTCGGCCCGAACCGCCGTCTCGGCGGCCAGACAGGCGGCTATGAAATTGCCGCCTGTCGCTTTGGAAGTCGTCTGGAAGACGCTCTCCCAAATGTAATCGGACCTGGTCTTAGACCGGGAGGCTCGCGCCTCCCGGTCGCTCTCCCGGGCCTGAACGGCCAGGGAGACGACGAAGGCGACGACGACGAGGACGGCGACGAGGACGGTGGCAATGCTCATGATTCCCTCCTAAGGAATCTTTTTTCGCTCAGGCAAAAAGGGCAACCTTCCGCCCTTTTATTTGGTTTAACCTTGAGCGAAAAGCTAGTATTAATATAGCATAGAGTAGTGAAATTGTCAATACTTTTTCGCAATTTCCCTGAAAACTAGTACAATAAACTTATGAATCTCGCGACCAGCCTCGACCAAATCAAAGGCGTCGGCCCCAAAACCGCAGCCGAGCTGCGCCAGGCGGGGCTCGAAACGGTTGGCGATATTTTGCTGTTTTTGCCGCGCAAGTACGAGGATTTCACTAACGTGACACCGATTGCTGAGCTGCAGCCCGGCAAGGTAACGATTCGCGCCCGCTGCCAGAAAATCAGTACGCGCCCAGTCCGCCGCGGCCTGCGCTTGACGACAGCGGTGCTGGCCGACGACACTAGCAAGCTCAACGCGGTTTGGTTCAATCAGCCGTACCGAGTGCAGCAGCTAGGCAGCAGCGATGAGTGGTTTTATTTCAGCGGCACGTTTGAGTATAACTACGGCCGCTACCAGCTAACCAATCCGACGGCCGAGCTCGCCAAGGAGCTACCAGTGCAAGCTGATCGACTGCTGCCAGTCTATCATGCGGTGCGCGGGCTAAAATCGCAAACAGTACGCAAAGTTATCGAGCAATTGCGCCCGCTAATGAGCGTTTTGCCCGAAACTCTGCCGCCAAGCGTTGTCAAGAGCGAGAAGCTGCTCGACCGCACTGCAGCGATTTCGGCGATGCATTTTCCGCGCGACGAGAGGGAAGTTGAACAGGCTCGCCAACGCTTAGCCTTCGAAGAGCTATTCGAACTGGTTTTGGCTAGCCAGCTCAACAAAATTGACAACCAGAAGCTAGCTGGCTTCGCTATTCCGTTTGAAAAGTCTGTCGTACAGGATTTTGTCAAGAAATTACCGTTCGCGCTAACCAACGCTCAGCGCCGCGCCGCCTGGGATATCTTGCAAGATTTCGAAAATGCTAGGCCGATGAATCGCTTGCTGCAAGGCGACGTTGGTAGCGGCAAGACAGTGGTGGCCGGATTGGCAGCGCGGCAGGCGGCGAACGCTGGCTATCAAACGGCGTTGATGGCGCCGACCGAGATTTTGGCGCGGCAGCACGCCCAGACGCTAGCGAAGCTTCTCGAGCCGTTCGGCGTGACGGTCGGATTGCTAATTGGCAGCGTCAAAGGCAAAGCTCGCGCTATGCTTTATCAGCAAATCGCTAACGGTGCGGTCGATGTGATTGTCGGTACGCACGCGCTTATTCAGGATAAAGTAGAGTTTCACCGCTTGGGCTTCGTGATTATCGATGAGCAGCACCGCTTCGGTGTTGAGCAGCGGCAGAAATTGCTGATGAAGGTTAAGGACGAGGAGGTGAAGTCGGGAGCGCTCGATATGCTTTCTGAACCTATGACGATTGCCGCTGGCTCGTCTCGAGAGACCGGGCGCGCAGCCCCAGGCTCGCGAGCGAGACACGGAGGTGAGGAAAGTGTATCGAGCGCGCCGCCGGATAAGAAAAAATTATCAGTAGCCGCCATGCCGCACCTCTTGGCGATGACGGCCACGCCGATCCCGCGCAGTTTGGCACTGACTGTTTACGGCGAACTAGACGTCAGCGTCCTCGACGAGCAGCCGCGCGGCCGACGGCCGATTCTTACTAAAATTATTTCGCCACCTTCGCGCGAGGCCGCTTATACTGCTATCGACCAGCAAATTGCCCAGGGCCGCCAAGTTTACGTAGTCTGCAGCTTAATTACCGATAGCGATTCTAACGATCGCAAAAGTGTCGAAGCTGAATACAAGCGACTCAAAAATAGTATTTTTGGCCATCGCCGCATCGCTATGCTGCATGGCAAGATGACTGCTAGCGAAAAAGATCAAATCATGCAAGCTTTCAAAGATCAACGATATGATATCTTAGTTAGCACCACCGTCATCGAGGTTGGTGTCGACGTGTCGAACGCTACGATTATGATGATTGAGGACGCCGATCAATTTGGCTTAGCGCAGTTGCATCAGCTGCGCGGGCGGGTCGGCCGCGGCCAGCACCAAAGCTTCTGCTATTTGATGATGAGCACCAACAATAAGCCTAGCCAGCGCCTGCGCGAGATTGAACAATCCAACGACGGCTTTCATCTAGCAGAGATCGATATGAGCTTGCGCGGCCCTGGCGAGATTTACGGATGCGTGCAGCACGGCGCGCTTAATCTGCAAATCGCTACGCTAGCCGACACGCAGCTGATTGCTCGCGCCCAGAAAGCCGCTATACGCTTCATCGATAGCGGCGAAAGTTTATCGAAATATCCAGCACTAGAAGCGCACGTCCGCCACAACCAGCGGGTGACGACGCTTAATTAGAATTATTTTCGAGTTTTTTAATTGTTTTTTCTAGATTAATTATACGCCTCGTGTGATTTTCGGTTATGTAGTCAGTAGACCAAAACTTGTTGCTCTGAATAAAAAATATTACACCTATCAGAATCGTATTGATAATTGTCAATACGGCGATAATCGATATGACTATAGTTTGTTTGCTGGTTTTGCTGTTTCGCATACTTAACCTCCGAGGAATGCTGATGTTTTGTATCTGTAGGCTCTCCGTAACTTAAAACCAAGTATATAGCACAATGCTTATGTTTGGCAAGTTCTATCTGTATTTTGCCTTTTGCCGAGCCGCTATCAAACGGCGTGCTATAATACAATGCATGTACAGCGGTACTACTTTTCGTTCGCATTCGGGCAACTTTATCGGCGTGCATCAGAAAATCGACCGAATTGCTCGCCGCGATTTGCGTAAAATATCAAGGGTTGGCCGCGGTTTTCCTTCTGCCAAGGATATTTTGCATTTCGAAGGCAACAACGGCCCCGACGGTATCAAGCGCAAAAGCCCGGGCGTCGATGAGCCGTGGCATTTCATCGACCCCAGCGACCCCAGCGATACGGCGCTAGTCGAGATGATTATGGATCATTATACCAATTTGGTGCAGGCGCTTAAGAAGCGTAATAATGTGCGGGCAGCCTTTGAGGCGGCCTGGATGGCGCATGCTATCACCGACGGGCTAACGCCGGCGCATCATTATCCGCTAGGCGAAAAGATCGAGGAGCTGTGGGGACGGCCTCAAAACGAGCGGGCGTCGATCGCCGAAAAAGGCATCATCAGAGGCTCGACCATGCGCGAGACTCTTAGTAAAAACTGGGAGTATTGGGGTGCCAAGGGTGTATTTGCGACACATTTGCTATTTGAGCTAGGCGTAGCTACCAGCATCAAGACGACCAAGTTTCCCGATTCGGCGCCAAATTCAATCTGGCTCAAACTAGCAGATGATAAGGATTTGCAGACGGTATTTCTCGATGCAGTGCAGCAAGTTTACGGGCTAGGCATGTACGAAGAATTTTGGAAGCGCGGCTGGACGACTCATCTAGCGCAGCAGACGCGGCAAACGCTGATTCCGCTGATCGCTAATGTCATCACCTATTTCTGGTACCGCGCCTACCGCGAGGCGCACCAGTGAGCTCGATCCGAGTAATCGCCGGGCGTTTCGGCGGGCGGCTGCTGGATGCGCCTAGAGAGAACAATACTCGCACCAAGCCGATGGGCGAGCGGATTCGCAATGCCATGTTCAATAGCATCGGCAACGAGATTAACGGCGCGCAGATTTTAGACGCTTTTGCTGGTACTGGCGCGGTTGGCCTCGAAGCTCTCAGCCGCGGTGCTGCCCGCGTAACGTTCATCGAACGCGATAAAATTGCTCAAAAAATCTTAAGCAATAATGTGTCCTCGCTAGGTGTTCAAAATGAAGCAAAAATTATTAGCGCCCCTGTCAATTCGTGGATTGAGTCTGGCGGCGCAGGCAAGTATGACATAATCTTCGCCGATCCGCCATACAAAAATCCGCAGTTTTCCACAGTTAGCAAGCTTTTTGGACTTCTCAAACCAGGCGGGCTTATGGTATTATCACATCCAGGAAGAGGTGAGGAACCAAATCTGGGAAACGAAATTGTTGTGGTGGACAATCGTAGTTATGGAAATGCTTACCTCACCTCTTTCCGCCGAGAATCGTGTGATTCGTGATTTTTGGGGAATTAAAATAGCCCGCGATGTGCGGGTTATTTTTTATGCATGTTTTCCTCAGAGTTTACATCGAATCTCATTGGTGCGGATGAAAGGACTTGAACCTTCACGCTCGAAAGCACATGCTCCTAAGGCTAGATAATTAAGCTTTCTTTTCACTTAGCGGAGGGAACTACGCACACCGCCGACAAGAGGCCTACAGCAGGCAAATAATGGGCAATAAAGGCAAAAATGATATAAGAGTTCTAACTCGTTGTTTTTGTTTGTTATTGTACGGGGCGCAAGGAGTCAATTCTGGAGTCTAGGGCGGAGTCTAATTAATCAAATTGGATAAGTAAGATTCTCTACTCTTAGGGGGTAGCCGTTCTCAAGAACAAAAGTGATATAATTATAGTTGAAGTTCAAATAAGGGGTGGCAAACTAATTAAGCAAAAAAGGAATAACGCCTCATGAGTAAATGGGAAGATCGTATACAGAATAGTGCCACATATATTGCAGCCAAGAAATTATTAGCCAGGTTAAATGAGATAGACTCTGACAGTATGTCTCTTGAAGCAATCGATGATGTCAATCGGGCAAAATTGATCATTGAGCTTTTAGTGGATAGACTTGATTATACAGATAATCGTCTATTATCAGTATCAAGTATTGATAATATTGGCAGTTATCTCTCAAGTGTAAGTTCGTGTTTTGATAACTGGCAAAACACTCGCGATGATATGTACCTAGGTATTTCTTACATGAATGGATATATCGATAATATATTGTCATACATTACTTCGTTAACACCCGCTATGGATATAAAAGAAACTCGCAAAGCTATTGCGGGATTGAATAGGTCAGTCGGTCAATATAAGCGTACAGCAGCAAAAGAGATTGACAGTATATCCGCTAAAGGAACTACCGCAGAAAAGACCATTGACGAAAAAGTTACTGAAGCTAAAAACGAGTTTGAAACACTTGGTGTAAAAATAGATGAACTTAACAAAGATTTAAAAGATATAAAAGACTCGTCAAATAGCATATCTACCGAGCAGCAACTATCATTTACAAAATCTGAAAATGTACGCAATGAGATGGTTAATAAATTTATCGAAGATCAGAAACGCACAATTGAAGAAGCATTTAGTAAAAAGAGTGATGAAGCCGATCGCATTACGGATGACATAGATAAAAAGCTAAACGCTACTGAGGCGAAGGCAGAAGATAGTCTTGCTAGAATAGATGAATTAT
>CALISG010000033.1 GCA_938042065.1 uncultured Candidatus Saccharibacteria bacterium | reverse complement strand
GGTTGAGGAAACAGACGGCTGGCATAACGGGCGGTTTGAGGTGGCGAAGATTGTCGCTGAAACGCCGGACGATGCGCACTTTCTGGTCTGCGGCAGTTTGCCGTTTGTGCGCGATGTTTGGCAAAAACTCACCGCCGCTGGTGTCGATGAATCACATATTTCAACGGAGACATTTTTTGAGCAATGAGCAGGGTGGCGGCACCAGTTGTGGACAGAGCGCCGACAATAGGCGAGGCTGGCGGAGGGTTTAATGTATTTTCATCGTCGATAGGCGGTTCAGCAAATGAGGATTTTTCAACGGGGATTGATAGTGAGGCAACTACCGCTGGCGCGGACGATTTTGATTTGGTGGCGGTGGCAAAT
Organism: uncultured Candidatus Saccharibacteria bacterium; assembly: GCA_938042065.1. Lineage (GTDB taxonomy): Bacteria > Patescibacteriota > Saccharimonadia > Saccharimonadales > Saccharimonadaceae > Saccharimonas. The sequence goes on along the minus strand of CALISG010000033.1, from coordinate 5,476 downwards.
GGCGAAGAAACGCTTGATACCACGATAAACAATAGTGATAATTCAAAAGAAACATCGAATTCAGTCGATCCGGCAATGTGTAAAAATTTCGGAACGATTGCCTGTGTTGGCTGCATTTTCGCGCAAGATTGCCAAAGACGTCAAGCAGAGATGATGGCATCAAACAACGAAGATCAACCTGAGCAGCTCAGTACACTAGAGCAATTACTCCAAGAAGACGAAGATGAAGAGCCAGGCAGGATTGTCTGGGCGCAGTCTACGCCAGATGATGATGCCAGTAGAGAGCAGCTGCTAGCTGCCGAGGAGGAACAGTCGATAAACGATAGCTCAAGCGTATTTGAACCTGAACCTAAGCCTAAACCCGAACCCGAAGAAAAACAGCCGCTAACAGACACTCAAACATCTCCTCGGTCGTCTAACAAGCAAAAAGAACCGGCTGCAGCGCTGTCTCAGACTGCAGAGTTAAAAGAACCAGAACCTTTGAACTACAAAGCCGATGAAAAGCATAGCAAAGACGAAGAACAATCGCCTGCAGCTCCTACAGCTAACGTAGTGAAAAAAACAACGAGCAGCGATGATGGCGGTGCTAATCTTGAGGCTAATTCCATTTCGGCTGTTAAAGTATCGAAAGAGCCTCTTGCGCAAATCGACAGCGATAATACCAATGAGCACATCAAACAAGATGAATTACCGCTAGCAGCAGACCGTGCAGCGGATGACTCGGATAAGCTTATTAATCAGCGAACAGCAACAATACGTCGTGCTACCCAAACAGCTCAGCGTTCAAACAAACATGCCGACCAGGAGGTGCCGTCAGCTGTTAATACAACTGAACAAATCTCGTCAGCCAACACTCATCAGGCGATTGAAATACCTAAGCCAGAAGATACTGGCAGTACTGTTGCGACAGCTCGCTCTCAGAAAGATCCAGTGATAGAAAAAGTATCAAGCACGCTAATTGATGCTAATGATACTTTAGCCGACAGCGGGACTTCTACTGCGGTCGACAGAGTAGGCAATAGGCAAGAGCCACCAGCTCTAAAACCAAAACCTATTAGAACAAAGAATAATCTACTTAAAAAAACTACTCCCAAAAATATTATAACTAAGCCTAAAAGTGATTCATCAACAGATTTTGAAGTCTCAGCTGAGATGTCTTTAGAGTTTCAAACTCCGTCGATAGATAAGCAAAACCCGCTAGCTGACGATAAAAAGGATAATATTAGCTCTCCTTCCGCGGTTGAATCTGTTGATTATTTCAGAAAAACTCTGCCAGAAACTCGACCGGTAAACGCTGTACAAAATACATCAGATGGAGAGGATTCAGCCGCAGAGCTTGCCGAGAAGGAAAGTGCGCCGTCAAAAAAAGCAGTTGTTAAAAATCCTAACATACATTACAGCGATAGTGCGTTTAATCAGACAAAGCAGGTAGAAACGGTTGCGAATAATCCTGCTGTAAAATTGCCTGCAGAAACTGCCGGTTGGGCTAGCGAAAATGAAATCTTTGTAGTTGACCGGGAAGAAAGTTTTGCTAATAACCATAGAGACGAGTCTATGCAGCGTGAGGCAGTATTAATAGATAGCGATAATGACTTGCCGACTTTACCGCAGAACGAACGAGTACCAAAAGCTGATATTGAGCAAGACCTGGAGCCGAAAAATACTACTGAGATAAATCTTCAATTGCGTTCTGATCGGTCCTCTGAGCGATGGCCAAAATTGGATGAGATGGTAAATCCAGCCTTGCCACCGAGCAGGTCTTTGAATTCTGAGTTATTGTCTAAACTGGATGAGACATCGAACAGCTTGCAAGAATATGACGAGACACAAACCTCTGAACTATGGCCTAAGCCGGATGAGGCGTCAAACCAATTGATTAATCAAACGGACTTTGAAGACGGCAAGACAGTACGTCAAAAAACCCGACAAACAAGAATTATACAGCCAAACGAAAACGACACAATATACGTTGATTTGAGGAATGAGCATGCTAGCAGCGAGGTAGACAGTCTGCACAGCCAACCAACTTCGGACTATACGGATCAAATAGAAATGAATAATGACAATGACCTGGATTGCCAACTAAATGATAATAGCGGCAGCCAGGCGGAAAAACTACATAAGGTTGCTTTTGCTCATCCCTTAGCGGCGTTATGGACTGATGATAGCCAGCTAAATCCAGAAAATAGCAAAATCTCAAATGGTCGCAATACCAAGGTTGCTTCGTGGTTGACAAAATTAGTTGGTGCAGTAGCAGTTTATGTGGCTTGCAGTAGGCGGGAAAGTACGCTTGGTGTTTCTAATTAGACATTGTAAAAACCTTAAGTTATAATAAATATATGTCCTGTGATGGTACGCCACCAGTGAATACACCAACTATTTTGAATTTTAGCGCCCCTTGGGCGCTTTTTAATTGCGAGGAGGTATAGTATGAGTAGCAATAAAAAGGTTAACCTCAAAAAAGTGATATTATCTGCAGCTATTATCCTGCTGACTTTAGCAGGAGTGTTGGTTTATGCGTTGTCTTGGCAAGGTGATACGAAGGACATTGAGGCGGTGGCGGATAGTTTTAAACCGTTAGATGGTTGGCAAGAGGCGGAGCGTGAGGTTGTGACGCCAAAAATAATATGTTTGATGGGAAATTGTCCAGAAGTTTATAAGTCGTGGAAGTATAAAAAATCTGTAGATTATGACGATATTAAAAAATTTGCTGGTTACGATGAGCTGTTAGACGTAGACGATAGGTGCAAAAACAACAATCTTAATGTCTGTGAATTTAGCGGAAAAAGAAATGGATACCAGTATAGAATACATGTTTCGCGTCGTGACAACGTGACAAACGTAGGGTTAAACGTAAGGAAAGGGGGTTTTGTCGATAATGTCAACTAACTATACACTTTAATACTTAAGATTACTTCAAATTGTGGGAGCGGAAGTTTTATGAATAAGCAAATTGCAATAATTTACGTACTCATAGCGTCTATGATTCTTAATGTGTTTGTATCTAATTTTGATGCTTTAGCAGCGAATGTTGACAATAAATGCACGCTAGTTACGGGTGTATTTGCTAGAGGGTCTGGTCAAAAGGTTGGTCAAGACAGAAATGAAACCTCGCGTTTTAGGAATCAGCTGCTATCTAGAATTGGCGACGAATCTAAATTAAACTTCTACGAACTTGGTAGCGAAAGCTATGGCGGCAATCAATATCCAGCGGTTGATGTCAGTAATGTCTGGAACGGTAATGCTATTGGCGCCAAGCTTAGCGGCGGCATGGGGAATGATTATGGCAAGAGTGTAAGGCAAGGTGTCGCAGAATTGCAGGCTTATTTAGATGCTCGTCACCGAAAATGTCCTAACGAATTTTTCATTCTGGGCGGTATTTCACAGGGTGCGCAGGTAGTTGGCCAAGCATTACCAAATATCTCGTCTGGCGTCAAGAATAAAATAGTCTTTAATATGTTATTCGGTGATCCTAAATTATATTTACCAGAGGGCGAAGGGATATTTCCGCCAGCTTGTCGTAACGAGAAATTATCAGCTTATCGGCGCGAAATTGCTAATTGCCACGTTGACAACGGCGCGCTTGGTGCCCGAAAACCGTTTTTGCCGAACGAAGATAACTCAAAAACCGGATTATGGTGTCTAGCTAACGATTATGTTTGTGGCAGTTCAAAGTTTGTTTGGGACGTTGAGGGTCATGGTAAGTACGCCAATTCCAATGGGCCGATTGACGACGGTGTTCGCGAGGCGGCCAGCCGGTTAAAAAAGGTTATAAAGACTGCTCCTACTCCACAAAGCGATACAAAGATCAATGACAAACCTATAAACAATAATATGGGCACAACTGGAACTGACGTGGTATTTGTTTTGGATACTACTGGGTCAATGTCGCCATATATTGACCAGATGAAAACATTTATTAGAAATTATAGTTCAAAAATCAAAGAAATGAACGGACGAGTTGGGCTGGTGGTGTATCGTGATGCTGGTGATGAATATACTGCCAAGAAATTATCAGATTTGCAGTCAGATACTACCGACATGCTTGGTAAGCTTGAAGATATCTCTATTGAAGGTGGTGACGATGATCCGGAGGCGGCACTGCACGCTAGTATGGTAGCGATGAATGAGATGAAATGGCAGAAGGAGGCGACGAAAGCGATAATTTTGTTGACTGATGCTGGCTATCACGAGCCAGATAAGGTTGATGGTTCGACCGTGGCGGCTGTGGCTAAGCGTTCGTTGGAGATAGATCCAGTCAATATTTATCCAGTTGTAGAAAAACACCTGGAAGGTTCGTATGAGGATATGGCCAGCCAGACCACTGGCCAAGTAATTGTTAGCGGTGGTGAAAATGACACCATTGCTGCGCTAAGTAAAGCCTTAACTAAAATTAAGAATCGTCCGAACGCCAAACTGAAAATTGGCGAATATTATGCGGAGGTTGGACAGAAGATTACCTTTGATGCCGGTGATTCGTACGTAGTTGATGGTAGTATCACAAAGTACGAGTGGGATTTTGATGGTGATGGTAAGATCGATCAAACGACAACAAGTCCGGTTGCCAGCCATGTCTATAATGAAAAGTTTGATGGCATCATGCAAGTGCGAATGAGTGCTGATAACGACACAGTATCAAACATATCGGCACCTGTTAAAGTTGGCATAAAGCCCAATCTGCCTGTTGGTCCTGGAGCGCCTCAGGTTTCGGCAAAAATTATTGAGCGAAATGGCAATAAGGCGACGATTCGGCTAAATTGGCAGCCAGTTGACGAATTGTCCTCGCGCTGGCTGATTCGTCTGGATGACAATAATCTTGGTTGGGCTGTTGGTGAACAGCGACAACTTGATATTACCGATGTAGACGTATCGACGGGCAGAAAAGTCACGGTGACAGGCGTCAAAGCTGACGGTTACGCCGGCAAGTCTGCGACCGTACAAGTTGATAACGAGATGCCCGCGCCTAACCCTGAAGGGCCAATCTCTCGACCATGTCCTTATAAAATTAGAGTAGGTTTATTTACGATAGCCTGCCGTTACCAAAAGGTAACGTTTGGTAGCTGGTCATTTTATTGGATGGTTTGGTATATCGTTAGAAGTTAAGTATGTGTAGAGAAGTAATAATTTCATTAGCATAGTATAATTTTATATATGAAGCTGTCTGATCGTCATCCCAACGACCGTCCCCGCGAGAAATTGGCGCGTTACGGGACGGCGCGGCTGAGCGACTTAGAGCTGTTGATGGCGATTATTGGCAGTGGCAATAAACAGGCGGATGTCGGTAAAATTGCGCGCGAGGTGCTGAAAATTTTGCGCCAAAAGGGCGGCGATATTTCGTATGATGATCTACGCAGCGTGGTTGGTTTGGGCGAAGCGAAAATTCCGGTGATTGTGGCGAGTTTGGAACTGGCGCGGCGGTACTTGCTGGATAGCGACCAGCCAATTATTGACAGCCCAGAAAAAGCGGTTGAGTTGC
>CALISG010000032.1 GCA_938042065.1 uncultured Candidatus Saccharibacteria bacterium | reverse complement strand
ACTCCTAACTTAATTTTGCTAAAATTTGCTTTGGTGATTGGCGCATGATTGGCGCAGTGGCAGCAATGGCTGACAACAGAACGACCATGTAACCGAAGGTTAAAGCCTGCAGATAAGTTGCTATTGGCGTGGCCTGCACCACGGTTTTTTCTACACGCTGGTTTTGGTCGGTTTGTGCTGTCAGGGCAGTAGAAATTTGCGATGAGGCAATCGAGCCGATGGCGAGTGCGAACACCGAACTGACTAGAGCGATTATCGCCAGCTCCGCCAAGAACTGTCCGATGATCTGCCACTTTGGCGTGCCGATGGACAGCAAGATGCCAATTTCATGCAAGCGGCCGCGCACCCAGAACACTAGCACCAATGACAAAACTGCCAGCCCTGCCCCGGCCGCACCGATAGTAGCAATCGTCAAAATGTTTTGAACACCAGCGATGTTTTGGAGGACACCAGCGAATACCGCCCCGTTGTCGGTCAGGCTGAATTTCTGCCAATCGACGTTTGGTAGGCTTTTGGTGCGGTCCGTTAACGACTTCAACTGATGCGGATTTTCGGCGAAATACATCGCCCGCGTCAACTGCTGGCTACCTATCAGCTGCTGCGCTGCAGCCAAGCTGGTGATGAGATGATTCTCCGCCATGTCAGACTGCAAGGCCGCCGGCTTTTCGCCTTTGCCGCTGAAGATCCCCGTGACAGTCACCGTCACGCGACTTCCGTCTTTGGTGATGTCCAGCTTGTCGCCTGGCTTGATACCGTTTTTCTCGGCGAATGTTTTGTGAATCAGCGCCGCGTTTTGATCGTTCGCCGTTAGGTGCTTGCCCTGCTCCAGCTGGTAAAATTTACCGGTGAACTCGCCGAGCAGATTACTCTCTGTCGCGCCCGTTACCTTCGCCTCGCCAGCCACGTTAGAGTCCAGCTGCACGCCACTGCTTGCCGTGTCGACTAATTGCTTGCCCGGCAGTCCCGCGGTAGTCTCTGCCTGGAAATTGTGCGCCTTGACCTTGTCCAGGCGCTGCACTCGCTGCGCGATATCCATCGGCACCTCGCCCGATGGCTGCTTGCTGGCGATGCTAAAGCCGGCACGAATGTTCCGTTCAATTGATTGCTTCAGCTGCGCCATCGTTTGCTGCACTGTCAGCGTACCGATCAGCAGCGTGAAAATCAGCGTCATGATCAGGGCGATGGTCAGGCTGCGACGCCGTTTGCGCGTCACAGCCGTCCAGGCTCGTTTGATAATCGTCATCATTCGCCCCTAGTCCACTTCAGTTAATAATTCTTTTGGCGTTGATTGGGTAATCGGCCGCGAAGCCAGTAGCACCGCGATGATAATCACCGCCAGTCCAGCGCCCCACACCGCCAGCAGATCCGTCGGCTGCACACCAACCGTCACCTTGTCCAGCGTGCGTGATGACGTCACCGAGTCAGCGTCAGCACCGAGCGATGCACCGTTGAGGGAACTACCCGCTTGACGTGTGGCGCTCTGTGCCGCCTGCGATACCACGTGATCACCCATTTGTTGTGCAATGAGTCCTGCGGTAAAGTACGACGCACCGAAGCTAAGCACCGCGATCATCACTAGCTCAGCGATATATTGCAGCACAATCTTTGACTGTGGCACGCCCGTCGCCAAGAGCACGCCTGCCTCGCGTTTGCGCTCATTCATCCACAAGTACAGCACCATGCCAATCACCGCGACACTAACCAGCGCCGTCGCCCACAACATACCGTCGATCAGACCGTACACGCCGTTCACCGCGCCAGTCACGCCAGCGAGTTCCTGACTATTCTTATTCAATTGATACTTTTGCCAATTGACCGGCAATTTATTCGCCCGCG
>CALISG010000031.1 GCA_938042065.1 uncultured Candidatus Saccharibacteria bacterium | reverse complement strand
GCTGGTACCTTCAGGGCCATCGTCTGCTGGGGTACCGGTTTCAGGGCCATCGTCTGCTGGGTGAGGAGCATCAGGGTTGGTACTCCTAGGATTGACACTTAACTGACGTGTAGGGGCAAGGCCTTGGCTTGACTGAGCAGTAAGCTGACCGCCATTATATTCCTTATCTAAGTCATCTATACCTATAGACTCTAGTAGTGTTTCATAATTTATACTATCTAGATCAAACCCCACCTTTGCTCCCATATATTCGGGAGACCCCTCTTCCAATCCTTCAAGTGCTCTCCTACTACGATCAACATCCGCCCGAGCTTTCATTACATCAATCAGCGTTTTGTATGCTTTTATAACTTCATCTACGTTTTTTTTGTCTGCATCATCTAGGCCTCTGAAATACTGACCAGCAAACTCCGCAAGACTCCGAAGAGTCTCACTGTTATCATACGCATCATTTTCTTCTACATCACCAGATCTAGCAGCATCAAGTACGCTCTTAATCTCACTATACTTTTGCTTAAACCTATCGCGCGAATTTAACCCGTTCTCATCCCTATCGTCTAAACCATCACTAGCAACTATAGCCATTCCATACAAATCTCTGACAAAATCGTCTTGGAGGGCTCTTTTCGCGAAATCTTTAAAATCTATAGTCTCTCCGCCAGACTGTTGAGATCTTTCAATGTCTTTATGTCGCCCTGACATGTCTATTATCCTTTTTATGTATTGAATTTATTCTACTTCACTGTTTATAATAGACTTTATTTAGAATAAATGCAAGTTTTTGTGAATAATCAAAATGAATTGCATAGATATTATTGACATATTAACAATTTTGTGATACAATCGTAGGTAGTCAGCTTAGCACGAGGTGGAAATCGCGCGGTATCCTAGCGGGAAGTTGAGGTATTTTGACAATTTGGTACGCAATTAGCATCAATTCATGCTATTTCTATACACTGTCGCAGTTTCGCGCGTCGAGCGCAGCACATTCCTTACGATTTTCGCTGGGAGCGTGCTGCGCTAGAAGCATTGTCGAGCGATTGGCTCCGAAGCTCGCGCAGTATACGTAGTAATGATTGATTGAGTAAGAAAATTAGGAAGTTAGAGGCAACAGGATTTTGACAGCAGCAGCGACTAGCCGGTGAAAGTACGTCGGTTAATCGCCGCTGCTGTCGAGAGACGGTAGCGGTGGTAATTGTCCACCGGGGCGCATCGCGCCCCCGAGCTCGGAAGGAGCTCAATCATGACCACACCACCACCTACCACCCCTGCGGGGGCACCGCCCCCACCGGTGCAGACCGCCGCCCCCCCCGAGGCGACCATGCTTGAGGGCGTCGTTGACGCCCTCCGGCCGATGTTCGGCGCCCAGGCGCCGAACATCGACACGTGGAAGACTCGCCTTCTCGTGGAGCGACTGCTCCACGAGAAGGCGAGCCGTGGCCCCCTCCAGGGGTCCGATATCACGGTCGAGTCACTTTTTAAGATGGCCACCGGCGGCTGGGACAACCCGGCCGTGAAATCCGGCGCGCTGCTGCGCGCCGCGTGCGTTATCCTGAGGATTAACCCCGTGCCGACGGCTCCCCAGCCGCCGGCAGTACAGCAGCCTGCTGTCGCCCCCACCACGTGGGGCGACTTCCCGGCGGCGCTGCCGGGAGCGGCGGAGACCACCCACGCCACCACCGACACCAACAAGGCGGCCAGGAAGGCCGCCAAGAGGGCGCGGAAGGCCCTCAAGAGGGCACGCCAGCGCGCCCTCTTGATCGGCATCACCTCCCTTATCGCCGGCATCGCTGGCGTTGCCGCTGGCGTCGCCAGCGGATGGGCGGCGTTCATCGCCGCCGCCATCGCCGTCGTCTCTGGTATCGCCGGTCTTATCACCGGCATCAAGACGTACGGCGACGGCCACAGCCGGCCCCAGCGCTAGCCCCCACCCCTGCTCCGCTCCCTCACCGCCAGTGAGGTCGAGCTGTTGAGCGGACACTCTCAATCATTCACACCCCGCCCTCCGGCGGAACTTTGCCATTCCAGGCAATCGTTCCGTCGGGGGCGGGCAACCCCATGGAATATCATGATTTGATACTAATCAGCTGGATTATCAAAATTAACCAAAAGGAGTTTATATGAAATCAGTTTTTGCCGGAGTTTCTGCTGTCGCGCTAGCCGTAGCTGGCGCTGCTGGTATTGCTAGCGCCCTAGGAAACGAGCAAGCCAACAATGCGCCAACTGCCGCTAATCAAGCGCAACAGCCAGTCTACCGCTGCGAGTCGCTAGGTATCGACCACATCGCCCGCGATAGCTACAAATTCTCTGTCAAATACGCCGCTTACAACGGCGCTACTTACAAAGGCACTGTCTACCGCATCTACGACGCCAACGGCAAAGAGGTCTACAACACTGCTGGCGCTAAGTTCAACGGTTTCGAACCTGGCAATTACACCGCCAAGGCTTTCGTCACTGTATCAGTCAATGGCAAAGACGAAACTGTCACCAGCGACGGCTGCACCAAGACTTTTACTATCAAAGCCGCTCAAAACGACCAAAATAATAAGCCGGACAAACCGTCCGAACCAACACCACAGCCGCAAGAGCCGTCCAATCCAAACCAAAATAAGCCAGACGACCAGAAGCCGACGCCGCAGCAGCCTTCCAATCCTGACAACCAAAACAAGCCCAACAATCCGACTCCGCAGCAACCATCGACTCCTGCCAAACCAACAGAACCGTCTAAGCCAACGACACCTACCCAGCCGAGCCAGCCCGACACAAAGCCGACCACGCCAAACACACAGAATACACCAGCTACACCATCAAAGCCAGCGGCTCCAGCTAATCCAGCGCCTACAAACCAGCAGTCCTCGCCAACAGACGCCGCAAATTCCAACGCCACACCTGCCGCCACGACTACACAAACAAACACAGCCAACAGCCCGTCTAACAACGCTAGCACGCCAAACCAACTACCAAAAACTGGTATCAGCGAGCTAGCCGGCCTAGCTGGTACTGGGTCGCTTGGCTACGCGCTGTATGCCTACATAGTATCGCGCAAAAACCGTTAATCTAGCTTGACCGCTCGCACTTTGCTCTAATAAATAACCCCGCTCTTTCGACCGGGGTTATTTTATTTACTAATTCAGTGTTCGCCTGACCAATTCGCGGGTAAAGAATTCCAGCGTATCGCCGATAGCCAGCTGCAGCTTCTTCTGTGTCCGTAGGCTCAAGCCGCACATCTCGCCTTCGAATACTTCTTTGGCTTCCTGCTGCTGCCGCTGAACGTTAGCGACCTCTACCTCGGCAAGCTGCTCGCCGCCGCGCTTGACGCGCACTAGCAAATTCGGCGCTACTTTGCCGCTGGTTACTTCGCCGCCGCAAATTACCTCGTCGCGCATCGTCCGGAAGACGCCTTTGACTTCTAATACGCCGACCTCCGTCTCGACCACCTCTGGCGACAGCAAAGCTTCCATATTTTTGCGGGCATCGTCTAGCAGTTCGTAAATCACTTTGTAAGTACGCACCCGCACGTGATCACGGCTCGCCAAGCGCTTGACCGCTGGCGGTATCTCGACATTAAATCCGTAGATGATAGCATCTGAGCTATCAGCCAGGCGCACGTCGCTCTCGTTGATATTGCCGACGCCGCTGCCAATAATTCGCAAATCAATAGCACCGCCCGTATCAACCAGCCGCAAACTATCCATCACCGAGGCTAGCGAACCCTGCACGTCAGCCTTGACGATGACGTCGAACTCTTCGCTGTCGTGCTTTTGAGTCATCATTTTCAGCAAATCGGCGCCAGTGACGTTGGTGCTGGCAGCTTGCCTTTCTGCTTCAATTTTAGCCTGCTCTACCTGGGCGCGAGCAATCTTCTCATTCTTTACTACAGTGAAGACATCGCCGAACTGCGGCAATTCCTTGAATCCGGTAACTGTCACTGGCGTTGACGGGCCAGCCAATTTTAGCGCCTCGCCGCGAAAATTCGCCAGCGTGCGCACCTTGCCGTATGATGTACCGGCAACCAGAAAATGGCTTGGCTTCAGCTGGCCTTGCTCGACTAGCAGATTAACCACCGAACCGCGCCCCTTTTCCATGTGCGCCTCGATCACCAAACCCTCAGCCGGAACGTCAGTATCGGCTTTTAACTCTTCCATATCGGCCACCAACAACACCATATCTAGCAGTTTATCAATATTTTGGCCGGTTTTGGCGCTAATCGGCACCATAATCGTGTCGCCGCCCCACTCCTCCGGATTCAGCTGGTATTCGCTAGCCAGCTGCGCTTTGACGCGATCGATATTGGCGCCTTCTTTGTCGATTTTGTTGATAGCTACGACAATTTTAGCATTGGCATTGCGGGCGAATTTAATTGCCTCGACAGTCTGCGGCATTACGCCGTCGTCGGCCGCCACCACAATCACCACTACGTCGGTCAAAACCGCGCCGTGCTGGCGCAGCGCCGCAAAAGCCTCGTGTCCTGGCGTATCAAGCAGCGTGATTACGCGATCGCCGCGCTTGGTCTGATAAGCGCTGATATGCTGGGTAATTCCGCCTGCTTCGCTAGCTACGGTTTTCATGCCGAGGATTGTGTCTAGCAACGTAGTTTTACCGTGATCGACATGCCCCATCACTGCTACAATCGGCGGCCGCAGCGATGCCTTGGCAGACGGCTTGTGCAAATGTTGCACTGGCGCAGAATTAACTTCTTTTCGCTTCAATTGCACGGCAATTTTCAACTCCTCGACGATAATTTGCGCCGTCTCGAAATCAATCCGCTGATTAATTGTCGCCACGATGCCGTTTTTGAACAATTCACCGACAAGCTGCGTTACTGGCAGGTTCAGAGCCTCAGCCAATTCTCCAACGGTAATAGAATCGGCAATCATCAGAACTTTCTCTGGCTGGCTCATATTTCTCCTTTCTACCCGCAGCTTATCGGGACAATTATCCGCTAGATGCGCAGGCTGTTACTTGGTTTTCTTTTTCTTGCCGCCCAAACTCAGGCTAATTTTGCGGCCTTCGCGGTCAATGTCGAGAATTACGAATTCTTTGCGCTCGTTCAAGGTAAAGACCTTCTCGGGATCAACATCGTTGCCGCTGCCAAGCTCCGAGATATGCACTAGCGCCTCGACAGCCGGGCTAATCTGGACAAAGGCGCCAAACGGCGTAATCCGCGTGACCGTGCCTTCGACTTTTTGGCCTTTTTCGAGCTTCTCAACCTCGTCGAGCCACGGATCTTTGGTCAGCTGCTTGACGCTCAAGCTCAAACGGTCTTTGTCAATCGAGATAATTTTAGCTTCAACCGACTGGCCGACTTTGACGTAATCATTCGGATTACCGACACGCTCCCAGCTAATCTCTGAAATGTGAATCAACCCTTCGATACCATCAACATTAACAAACGCGCCAAAGTCGACTACGCCCGTGACCACGCCTTTAACCGTATCGCCAACTTTCAGCGTAGCAAAACGTGCTGCCAAGCCGTCTTTGATAGCTTCTTTTTCAGAGAAAATCAGCTTGTTAGTTTTGCGGTCGCAATCCAAAATACGAACTTTCATCGGCCGGCTGACCAGCGCGTTCAAGCGGGCGAGAATTTCGTCCTTGTCGGCGCTGCCAACGCGTGGGTAATGCTCGGCGCTCAGCTGCGAGACCGGCAAGAAGCCGCGCACGCCCTCGTACTCGACCAGCAGTCCGCCGCGGTTCGCGTCGTACGGCGTAATCTCGACAATTTCAGCAGCATCAAAATGAGCTTGAATTTCTTCCCAGCCGCGGTCTTTGGCTGCCTTGCGCAAACTCAGCAGGCTGTAGCCGTTATCAAGTTCTGAATCAATCACGCTTGCCGACACTTCGTCGCCGACATTCAATTGGCGGCCGAAACCGACCTCGCGGCGCGGTACGTAACCAATTCCTTGCGCGCCCAAATCTACTAATACTTCGTGTTTTCGCACGCTTAAAACGTGCCCAGTCACCATCTCGCCAGCAACTAGCTGTTTCGCATTGTCGCCCGCCAAGAGGTCGTCCATCGTAATCGTGGCCTTTGCCATAAATACGTCATCAGCAGATACCCAGGGTTTGGGTAAACTCTGCCAATTCTCCTTTCTTAAATTTAATATTTCTCGAGCAACACAAAACAATGCGCACTCAGCCACTTACCAGTATACCTTATCCGACCTCTAATGTCTAGATGAGGCGGCGCGATTTGACGTAAGCAACCCCCAGCCCCAGCAAGCCAGCGCCAGCTACAACCGCCAGCACATCGTCAACCGGACCAGTCTTTGGTAAGCTGCTGGCTTCATGGCCAGTTTTCGGCAGCTTGTTGTTAATAGCAGCAGACGAACCTGTCGCCGAGTTATTAGAGTCGCCAGAAACAGTGCTAGAAGCGCTGGAATTGGAGTTGGAATTGGAAGCCGGAGTCGAACTGTTAGAATTGCTGCTAGTAGAGGCGCTTGATGTGTCCGACGCGCTTTTTTGATCGCTCTGGCTGGCCGCGCCAGCGTTCGACTTCTGTGCTGGATCCGAGCTGTTGTTACTTTTATTCTTGTCTTCTTGCTTTTTCAATGTATCAGCAAGCGAGTCTTTTTTCTTCTCGTCTTCCTTAGGCTTATTAGCTTCAGTATTGCTCTGGTTTGTATCTTTTTTTGGCGCTGGCGCAGTGTTGCTGCTTTGTTCGTTTTGAGTTTTTTGGTCGTTTTTGGCAGTTTCAGATTGAGACGTTTGTGCCGTTTGCTGCGTATCTGTCGAATTCAATTCGCCCGAATGGCGCACCATGTACACGCCGCCAACAAACGCCGCTGCTAGCGCCGTCCCCACCAGCACAAAACCAATCACTGAACCTTTCTCGCTACGATGTGCCACTTTACTGTTATCCTCTCATAATTACCTTACTTTTCTATATTATACACCTTTTCTGCAATAATATCAACTATACGCTATACTATCGTCTGTGATACGATATATTCTATGATAGTAACAATCGATACTGGCGGGACAAAGACGCTCGTCACCTCTTTTGCCGATAACGGGCACATGAGCAAACCGCTTAAATTTCCCACCCCCAAGGAGCCAAAAGCTTATGTCGCTGAACTAAAACGTGTAGTCCGCGAACGCTATTCAGACAAAAAAGTCGATGTTATAGTTATCGCTCTACCTGGTATTATCAAGAATGGCACTGCTGTCTGGTGCCAAAACCTCGGCTGGGCAGATTTTCACGCTTCCCGCCTACTGCGAGACCTGCTGCCAGGTGTACCGGTACTCATCGAAAACGACGCCAACCTAGCTGGGCTCGCCGAAACGCGGCTTTTGCGAACAATTCCCAACTGCTCGCTCTATGTCACAGTTAGTACTGGTATCGGTACTGGCGTTTGTACTAACGGCTACATTGACCCGGGCATGCGCTACAGCGAAGCCGGCCGCGCGCTCGTCGAATATGGCGGCAAGATCCACTCGTGGGAAAGTTTTGCCTCTGGGCGAGCCATTGTCGATGCTTATCACAAATTTGCTCGCGACATCACCAGCAAACGCACCTGGAAGAAAATCGCTGATCGCATTTCGCGCGGTTTTCTGGCTGTCATTCCGATAATTCAGCCAGATGTCATTATCATTGGCGGCAGCGTTGGCACTTATTTTGAACGGTACGGCGATTACTTGCGCGATATTCTAACTTCGCACCTGCCGCCGCACATTCCGTGCCCAAAGATTATTCAAGCACGTCACCCCGAGGAGGCGGTCGTTTACGGATGTTATTACTATGGCAAAGATTACTTGGCTCTCGCAAAAAATAAGCGCTGACGCTTTGTCAGTGCCGCACCTCGCGCATCTCACCCTAATTCAGGGTGAGATGTTTCGTTGGAATCATCGCGCTTGCGCTATTCACTACAATCCGGTAGATTCTCATGCTTGCGAACGGCTGATCCACGAATATGGCCACGCCTTGCTAAACCACACTGGCTATTCGCGCGATATTGAGCTAATCGCTATGGAACGCGCCGCCTGGCAAGAAGCCATCAAAGCAGCCGCTAGGTTTTCTACCACAATTGACACCAAGCTAATCGAAAACGACCTCGACACTTATCGCGACTGGCTGCACGCCCGTTCGCAATGCCCGCACTGCCAAGCTGCTGGCCTGCAATCCAGCGCCAACAAATATTTCTGCCTCGCCTGCGGCCGTTCCTGGCGAGTAAACCAAGCCAAACTATGCCAGCTGCGCCGCTGGCTTGAATAGTCTGCTTGATGCGATAATCTGATCAACTAATTCATAACTACCGATTACTCATAAAACTTAAAAAATGCACCTCCGTAATGGAAGTGCATTTTTGTATAGTCAGCTAGTTTTACGCTGCGAGAGTAACGTCATCCTGCGTAACAGTTGTTTTCGCTTTACCGCGACGGCTAATGCGGCCGCCTTTAGCGCCAGCGATACGAGCTAACTGCGGATTAGCGGCAAAACCGCCCGTGTGCCCGTTTTGTCCGCCTTTACGGCCAATTTTTGCATAAAAATTTGGGTCTTTGGCTAGATTTTTTTGAGCCGCTTTCTTGCCGCCAACTTTTGTTCCTGCCATATTGTTGTCTCCCGCCCGCTCTGGGCAATATTAAAAGGGCTCGCCTACCTCTGTAAGAGACAGGTAAACCCTCGCTTTATCTCACATACGTTATATGTACTCTTTTATATTAGCACAAACGAGACAAAATGTCAATGGTTACAAATTATGAAATTATGGTATAAAAACCATTGCGTTTATTCGTCTGGTGCGATATTATAGATATGCACCTGTTTGAACCTTCAAAACTACGAGGTTCACCACAAATACAATTCTCGTTTTCTGCGAGATCCGAGAATATAAAAATAACGCTCTCGAAAGAGCGTTATTTTATTTACTGAACTATCACGAAACGCAGCAGCAATCCGGGAGCCTGCTCATCTCACAAAGACATCCTAAACGCTATCGGACAATCTGTAGTTTCACCGCTAACAGACAGTGGTACTAAACATGTCAGCCAAAAATAAAAACCACCCTTTCGGATGGTTTTTATATAATTCGGCACCGTGCTAGATTCCCACTTGCGCAGTATTATCGCCGCTGAGGAGCTTAACTTCTGTGTTCGGAATGAGAACAGGTGTTTCCTCCTCGCCATGGGCACCGAAGGAGGGGGTTTAAAGCGCTTGGTTCCACATATAATCGCGTGGTGGGCCAAACCCCTTCCTTCGATGTCCTTGTTCGGCTAGCTCGTGCCTATAATCGAAAGATTAACGTTGGTGCGAACACCAATTACTAGTTAAGTCTACCTTATCCACGCTATCAATGCAAGCATTAACCTCGTAGACAAGGACATAAAAAGGCAATGGGACTATTAGTATGCTTCGGCTCCATACATTACTGCACTTCCACCTTGCACCTATCAAACAGATAGTCTATCTGTGTCCTCATAGGGAAATCTAATCTTGAGGTCAGTTTCGCGCTTAATATGCTTTCAGCGCTTATCTGGTCCGCACATAGCTACCGGACAATGCAGCAGGTGGCCACAATCCGTACACCAGCGGTGCGTTCACCCCGGTCCTCTCGTACTAGGGGCAAATCCTCGCAAATTTCCTGACGTCCATACCGGATATAAACCGAACTGTCTCACGACGTTCTGAACCCAGCTCGCG
>CALISG010000030.1 GCA_938042065.1 uncultured Candidatus Saccharibacteria bacterium | reverse complement strand
CAGATTGGGCGGTGGCATTTGATGGCGATAGGCGGATTTACTTTGTGGCGGAGACGAAAGGCTCGGATGATATTAACAATAATCACTTGAGCGCCAATGAGCGAAGTAAAATTACTGCTGCCCGCCAGCATTTTGCAGAAATCGGTGTACCATATGTGGCACCGGTGAGAGATTGGAAAAACACAGTAACGAGGTTAAGAAATGGCTAGTATACGGCTAACTTCTGAGCAAGATCAGCAACTGAAAAAAGCTCAAAAACAGGCTGCTGATAGCACGAATATATTCAAGGAATCAAGTCAAGATATACGAGAAGGAAAAATAGATATATTCGATCAGATTGCAAAATACTCAGGCGGTACAGCTTCAGTGATGTTTACTTTCCTTGGTGTTCTTATTGGATTAAAAAATGGCCAGGCACATATTGATGGTAGCTTTATTGCTGCAATGATGCTTTTTGTTGTTTGTATTGCCATATCATTGTTTTTGCGTCAAGCTACGAGGCTCTATGGTTTCTATCAAACTAACCAGTTGAGATTGGATAGCCTACGTGACATGCGTATGATTGAAAAGGATGTTCTATACGATCATAGTCTTGAAACTGATACAGGAAAAGACACCTCAAATGTCCATGCAGAATTAGAGAAAGAAACCAATAGGATAGCCGCTGAAATAACAAGAAACCAAAAGAAAGCTAGACTATGGAGTGTAATTTTTAAACATGGCCCATGGCTACTCTATATAGTATTTGCTGGTGCGTATGCATTTTTGTTTTGCTTTGTTGTTGGGGTCTCTAACAATTTATAAAATAGGAGTTAATACTGTTGAAAGTTGATGTCAAAAAGATGTCGGTAAAATATGGCTACCCGCCAGATCAGCAGGCGTTGGCAACTGACATGGTGCTAGAGCAAGCCAAGCGTTATGGTAACGAATGGAGTCAGAAGCGCGCCGTATATGAAGCTGGTGGCGGAGCGAGTTTGCTTGATTAATTTATTGCTTTCTCTTTGGGTTTACAACAAACCCGCTTCGCCGATACATATAATCACCAACCGCCAATTCTTTGCGAGGGAAGGCCTCGGCTAGTTCTCGTCGTTCAATATATGTCTTTGTAACTTCGACGATCCATGAGCGACCAGATTTTTCAACCAGATAATAGCGTCTGTCACCTTTAAGTTGTCCAATGGCCTCGCCGGAAAAAGCCACATCAAGCGTTCCAGCTCCTACGAAAAAGTCGATGATTTTTTGCCACCACGTTAGTCGTCGGTGGCGATTTAGTGATTCAATTTGGTCGGCGTCGGCAAATTTGTCTGCAACTGCCAGGTCGGATGCTGAATATCCTTTCGTATCTGTCGGGTAGGCGTCAAGATCAATAGGTTCGCGCATAGCCGAAGCCAGTCCTGCTCGCGTGTAGTCGAGCAGCTCGTCCACGCTAGTGTTAAATAATTTTGCTAGTGCTTGCATATTGTCTATATCTGGAAAGCCCGCACCTCGTTCCCGCTTAGCAACTGCTTGTCGCGTAACGTTGAGTCGATCGGCTAGTTGCTCTTGTGACCAACCAGCTTGTTGACGTAATTGTTTAAGTTTTTTTGCAAAAATCATTTGGCGCCCTTTCATTTATTTTCTAACAGCATAGCGTAATTTTAGTGTCTTGGCGAGCAACTTTACGTTGCCTATTGCAATACGTAAGGCTCGGCTTAAGGGGATATAATAGGGCTAAAGGAAAGGCGATATAATAAAGCCTGTAAGATATTAATCATGAAAATCTCCGTCCATCTCAAACCCAACTCCCGCCACCGTGAAGAAGTCGTCCCGAATGATGATGGTTCGTTGACGATTTACACCAAGGCGCCGGCCATTGAAGGGCGAGCGAACGCAGCAGCAGCGAAGTTACTGGCGAAACATTTTGGCGTGGCGCCGTCAAAGGTAAAATTGCTACGTGGTGCAACTTCGAAATATAAGATGTTTGAGGTAGATAAAACAGAATAGCCGCTGCAACGAGCATCTGCAACATCTAGCTACGATCCTACGGATATCCAGCTTCCGCCGCCATATTACCGAGTAGTCCCTGCACGGTCACAAACGAATATCCTTGTTGCTTCAGCGCGTTAAGGATACACGGCACGGCACCAACTGACGTTTGGTGAATGTCGTGCATCAAGATGATGGCTCCGGGGTGGGCGCCAGCAACGGCGCGCGAGCAGACGATGTCGCTGTTGCGATCAGCCCAGTCGCGGGTATCGACGGACCAAAAGATTGACGACATGCCGCGCAGGCGAAGTTGTTCCAAGACAGCGCTGTTGACCGCGCCATAAGGCGGGCGCATAACAGTTGGTGTGACACCGGTGGCTTGCTTGATGGCGTCATTGGTACGGTCGATTTCGCCAGCAATTTGGCCAACTGGCAATTTAGGCAGTTCTGGGTGCGACCACGAGTGATTGCCTAGTTGGTGGCCGCGTGCATGGATGCTGCGTACGACGTTGGCTTGGCTGGAGACTTTGCTGCCGATCAAGAAAAAGGTGGCCTTAGCGCCATGCTGATCCAAAATATCCAGCAGCTGTGCGGTGTACGGACCTGGTCCGTCGTCAAATGTTAAGGCAATCACTTTATCCCCAGAATTCGCGGCTGGCGGCGCGGCAGGCGCTGGCTTTGGTTTTGGTTCGGGCGGCTTGGGGATATTAGCTAGTTTTCGGGCTGTCGGATTTTGCAGATATTTGGCAACGGCGGCGATCGGCACTTTGATTGTCATTTCGCCGTAGGCTGACGGCAAGAGCGACGCCTGTCCGATTGGCCAAGCTAAACTATTGCCGCCATCGGTAATAACGAAATTCGATAGCGTTTCTTGGGTAATCGTTTCATTAAGATCCAGTTCTCTTTGCCGGCGCTGCTTGATGGTCTCATTGATATTATTTCGGGCAGCCGCCACGATTTCTCCAGCCGCTTTCTCTGATTGCTCGGTCAAATCGCTCAGGCTAATCACTTCGCCAGATTTTTTATCAAATGTCCAAAAATGCGCTAGCGACACCGGATGCGCGCCGTGCATGTCTTGCTTAATATTGACAATAATCGATAAAGCTACCGAATTATTATGGGTGACTTGGTAGCTAATCGTCTCGGTCAGCGGCTGGTCGAACGTCAGAATATTAGTGGCGGCATAGCGGAAATCGCTGTCAGCGCGGTCAATTGCCTGGGCGACGGTTTTATTGATCTTATTATTTTTCGTCAGCGGATATTCAATCGAAACTTTCTCGCGGTTAGTTTGGCGCGTCACGAACTTAGAACGGATGCCGGAGTAGCGCGAATCGGTGAAATAGTATTGCTCGTCAGATAAAGCAGTCGGGCGGCGCGGCGACAGCTGGTTAAAATATGCGTAAACCAGTCCTGATAAAACCGCTGCCATTGCCGTCAATAACAATATCGCTATCAGCGCGTTTCGCCATTTGGCGGGCTTAGTTTTTGTTTTCGCTGTGCGGCGGATATGTTTAGGCTTGGCTGCTTTATTGCTAGCCGATTTAGGATTATCGGTTTTGCTCGCCGGTTGTTTCGCTGGCGGCTTCCTTAGTGATTTTTTAGCAGGCATAGATATAGTATAGCATTTGTAATATGTTAGGGGTGCTGGGCTGTCTCTGAGACCTTTCTCTACCTGTCTAGACGCCAAAATCATTGAAAATATCAGTAAATTATAGTATAAAAAGAGAATGCTGCAATATCTTCATTCAAGTGCTAAAAATCAGCAAATCAAGCCGCTAGAACGCCTGCAGGCGGGTTCGTGGGTGCGCTGCGAGCGGCCGAGCGAGGACGAGCTGGCCGAGCTGCTGGCATTGGGGCTTGATAATGATTTGCTGAGCGATGCGCTTGATCCGCATGAAGTGCCGCGCCTGGAGATCGACGACGATTGGACGTATCTAATCGCCCGGTTGCCAGATACCGATGATGATTTTAACGATTTTACTACGCCGATTTTGTTTTGCTTGAATAAGGACTATGCCGTGACATTGTCGCGCGACAGCTTGGGCAGGTTGTGGCAGCCGTTTATCGACCAAGCGCGTTCGCGCACCGACCGGCCGGTTGAGTTGTTGGTTGACATGATTGACGCGATATCCAGGCAATATCAGCGGCGGGTGGCAGCGATTAATCGTCAGATGCGGGCGGCGACTGATAATATTCATACGCTGCGGGTTAAAGATATTGCTACGCTGGCGGAATACGAGCGCAAGCTGAACGACTACCTGGACGCACTCATCCCGATGAACTGGGCGGTCGAGAAACTGCTAGCGACCAGCGGCCTGCGTCTGCGGGCTGATGATAAAGAGGATGTTGAGGATTTGTCGATCGATTTGGAGCAGGTAATTGCCCGTTGTAAGAGCTTGCTACGTACTATTACTAACGTCCGCGACAGCTACCGGGCAGTGATGGATACCCGCCTGAATGAGACAATTCGCTTGCTGACGGTAATCACCGTGGCGCTGACTATCCCAACGATGATTGCTGGGTTGTTTGGCATGAACGTGCCGGTGCCTGGTGATAATGATCCGCTGATGTTTTGGAAAATCACTGTGGTTAGCATCGTGGCGGCCTGCGCGCTGGGCGGATTCTTTTTGCGGAAACGATAAGCTGACTACGTTTTAGTTTAAGAAAGCAGCGCTGACTGGAAAAGTTAGTTATCTGTTGGTACGCCGTATCCCAGCAGTCCGTCATATTGCTTGTCATGATTGACGAACACGCGGATGCGGTTTGCTTCGTTGCCGCCGACAGTGGTTAGCACGCCGTTATCATTTTTCAAGACGATGTTAGCATGGTCGCCGAACACTGGCGAATTGCGGTAAATTGCCGCGTCGCCAGGAAGCGGTTGGTAGCCGGAATTAGCAGGCTTGAACCGGCCGGCTGCTTCGTAATACTCGCGCAAGGTAAACGTCCCTGGGATGCGCCAGCCGCCAGTATGCGGATTTTTCAGCGGCGCGCCCGCTTGATACATGATCCAGCTCACAAAATTAGCGCACCACGCCTCTTCTGCGCCTTGGCTGAACTTGGCGCCAGCGGATTGCGCCTTGAATTCAGTCTTTGCTAGGCTGATAATTTTTTGGCGAGTTGGGCTTAAATTTGCCGTATCAATATCTGGAAAAGCCGCTTCGCCAGGCGACCTGTCGAGATGCGTGGAATTAATAAGAGACGACAGCTTATCGGCAATTTTCGGCTGAGCAATGACTGCGCCCGATGTAATAAGCAACAGTGTAATTACGCTTAAGATAATACATCGTTTCCTTGAGAAAAATTTGGGTGCCGCCGCCTGCTGGTGCTTCATGTAATAATTATATCGCGAAAGTTGTTTGACTGTTAAAATGTAATTGAGGCAAATGTTATGTTTAAGCAATGGATAAGATGTGAAGCATACCTTTCAAATATCAAGTCAAATCATTTAACAGAGTTTTATAAAGATGAATAGACACAGCAAACCGCAGAAATGGCGCCATTTGTCGTCGCGGGTGGTTTTTATGCATCCGCGGATAGTATTGGCAGAGGATAAGGTAGAATTGCCAGATGGCAAAAGGTCGTTATATTTGCGGCAAGTATACCAGGGTAAAGGCGGTGTGATTATCATTTGCCAAAACGGCAGCAAAGTGCTTATTCAGCGGGAATATTCGTATCCGGTTGATGATATATTGTATCAATTTCCTGGCGGTAAAATTGAAGAAGGCGAGACTCCCGAGCAAGCTGCCCAGCGCGAATTGGCGGAAGAATCTAATATTTCGGCGGAAGATTTTCAGCAAATTGGCTGGTTTTATGCCGACAATCGCCGTACCAATGCCAAACTTTACGTTGTCTGTGCGCGCGGCACTTTTCGAGATAATTATTCGCTCCAGCCAGATGATACCGAATTTATCTCTAGCAGTTGGTTAGAAATTAACAAACTTGAGCAGATGATTTCTAACGGTCAGATTGTTAATTACTCTATGCTAGCAGCATGGGCGTTATTCAAAACCGCACCGATGAAATAGGGTTTCTTGTGCTATAATAATCTCAAAAGCGAGCGATCACCGTGCGCGATGTTTCTCTATTAGGGAGTAGAAAGGAATTTATATGGCTCAACCCAAACCAATCATAACAGTTGACCAACTCGTCAAGACTTACGATGGTAAGAATGTCGTCGACAGTGTGTCGTTTGCGGTCAAGAAAGGCGAGATTTTCGGCATCCTCGGGCCGAATGGCGCTGGTAAGACGACGACGCTAGAGATGCTGGAGGCGCTTCGGCCGATTGATGGCGGCACGGCGACTATCGACGGGATTGATGTTGCTAAGCAGCCGAAGCATATTAAAAACATCATTGGTATCCAGCTGCAATCGACGATGTTTTACGACAAGCTAACCTTGCGCGAACAATTGAAAATGTTTGCCAGCTTGTACGGACAAACCGTTGACGCCGACGCGCTGCTGGCCAAGGTGCAATTGACCGACAAAGCCAAAAGCTACGTCGAGCAGCTCTCGG
>CALISG010000029.1 GCA_938042065.1 uncultured Candidatus Saccharibacteria bacterium | reverse complement strand
TACTTACGTTACGCGACATCATCTATTCATACGCTGACGGCACTAGCAATGTGCTGAACGGCATCAATTATCAATTTGAAAAGGGTAAGTTCTACGCTATCGTCGGTAGTTCTGGTGCTGGTAAATCGACACTGCTCGGGCTACTAGCCGGGCTGGACACGCCGACCGGCGGGCAGATTTTATTCGACGGTGAAGATATCGCCGAGCAGGGTTACTCGCATCATCGCAAACACAATATCTCGCTGGTGTTTCAGAATTATAACCTGATCGATTATCTGACGCCGCTGGAAAACTTGAAATTGGTTAATTCCAAGGCTACCAACGAAACCTTGCACACCATGGGTCTGGACGACGATCACATTCACCGCAATGTCATGAAACTTTCCGGCGGTCAGCAGCAGCGCGTGGCGATCGGCCGAGCCCTCGTCTCGCATGCACCGATTATCT
This sequence comes from uncultured Candidatus Saccharibacteria bacterium, assembly GCA_938042065.1. Lineage (GTDB taxonomy): Bacteria > Patescibacteriota > Saccharimonadia > Saccharimonadales > Saccharimonadaceae > Saccharimonas. Next base: position 27,560 of record CALISG010000029.1, on the reverse strand, counting down.
TGGCGGACGAGCCGACCGGCAACCTGGACGAAACCACCGCCGCTGATATCATTGACATCCTGCGTCGGGTCGCCCACGAAAACGACAAATGCGTCATCGTCGTCACTCACAGCAAACAGCTGGCCAAAGAGGCGGATGTGGTGTTGAAATTGAAGAATAAGAAACTGAAAGCGTAAAAATAGCTTCCAAAAAATACACGTTTTTAATTTTAATATAGCTCGAAAGGGCTATATTTTATAGCCCCTAACCCAAAGCAGGGCTAGTAAGTGTATAATAATTAGCATATGAGAGTTAATTATTTACAATTATCGAATATCCTAAGCTTCAAATATGAGGAAGACATTAACAGCGCTTTTAAGATTGAATTTGACCCAGACCTTAACATTATTATTGGCGAAAACGGATCTGGCAAGTCAACGGTTTTAGAAGCTATGAATTTTATATTTACGAGAGCTTTATTTAATAGATACAGCAGTCATCGCTCATATTACACAGATAGAAAGAACATGCTTCAAATTGATGATAATTACTCCAATAGAAAATTAGGTCTTAGACTCCAACCTAATTGGAGTTCAGAAGAAGAACAGCAGAGAGTAAGAGTGTCAATTAAGCTTGATAGTATTGATAGGGCTAATATAGATCATATTGTAGGTAACTATAGCCGTATAAAAAGGACTCTTGACGATTACTCATTTATACCAATGCCTGAGTTTTTTGCGCTAGATAGTGATATGGATATAGAGATAGATATTATATTTAAACAAGCCAAATACGATGAAGATAATACATATAAGAGCTATTATAATGATTCAGTGCCGGGTTATATAAAATTCTATCTAGAATATTACCACGCAATTAACGAGGCTATAACAGTATATAATGAAGATAATACCGACCACATAACACCTCTTGGAAGTACTTTTTCTATACTATCAGCTTTCCGTGACTACAGTAATTATAACTCTCAAATACACCTATACAATGGCGATGGTTCTTCGGGCGACACACTTCAGAACGCAAAAAATCGTCTAATCCCCCATAGTATTAACGAGCACTCCTCAGGCATGCCTGCTATCTTTGATTTCATAAAATTAAAGCTCGGTGAAGATCACTTTAAACTAGTAAAAGAGGGTAAAAATATTAATGATGCCACATCTATAATCAATGGTTCTTCAATAATCAAAAAGATAAACGAAAAGCTTAGAATATTAAATTTACAACTCTCTGTAAAACCAGTAAATATACGAAGATGGTCATATGAATTTATGTTTCACGATACAAAAAATGACCGATATATAGGCGATATTAATAGTCTTAGCGCTGGACAAAAATCGATTATACACTTAATCTTTGAGGCGTATGGTCGAGATGATGTAAAAGGTGGTCTTATTGTAATTGACGAGCCAGAGATTCATTTACACTATCAGTTCCAATCTAAATATCTAAAAATACTTGAAAATTTAGCAAAAGAACAAAAAATTCAGTGCATTCTTGTAACACATTCCGAGGGCTTCATAAGCGACGACACGATAAAATACATAAAACGATTTTCACTAAATGAAGAACGTAATTCTGTAATGTATGTGCCTGAAATAACAGAATACCAGAAGGGGCTTATAAAAATACTAAATAATACGCAGGCGGCGCGGGTATTATTCTTAAACAAGGTATTATTGGTTGAGGGTCAAGATGATGAATATTTCTTTAGAGATGTCGTAAAAAGATTACAGCCAGAGTTCAGTCAAAATATCAATATAAAAAGAAGCATAGCCTTGGATAATGTACAAAAAATAGCAGATGCTTTGGAGATAGAACCATACTTACTATTTATTGAAAAACTAGAGAAAAAGAAAAGAGGGATGTTTAAAAATGAAAGGCTATGAATTACCAATAGAAACCGTTATTAAAAGACTTGGTTATAAAAATTCGAAAAACCTAATTTATTATAGTGAATTTAATGATTCTGACTATAATAATCATATATCTAAAATTGTTCATGAGATAAAACCGTATGCAATTTACTTTATAGACAGAAACCCATTCATTCTTTTTTTTGACAAGCTTTTTGATGAAGTTTCCTTTAAAACTATCAGTAAACAAGTTTGGAATGCTCAAATTCCTGTTGCTATGCTTTGCGATGATCAAGCAGTTAAAATTTACAATGGATTGTCTTTGAACTTAACATCCTATTTTCTTGAGATGGCAACGGAAATCCCGTTAGACACATGTTCTGTTGCAACGGAATTTTCCTATTTAGAAATAACAAACCCTATTTTCTGGGAAAAGTTCTCAAAAGGATTTTCAAACAATAAATTAAATAATTATTTGTTAGCTAATATTACTTATTTGACGGAAGAGTTAAAAAACAACTATCATATAGAATTTGCTACAAAATTAGTGTTGAGACTCATTTTTATAAGGTTTTTGATAGATCGAGGGGTTAACCTTGCTTATGAAAATTTTTCTGGTGATATTGAGCACTCAAAGAAAGAACTTCTGAAATGCTTAAGGGACAAAAGTTCAATATACAATCTATTTAAATATCTAAAATCAAAATTTAATGGAAATCTTTTTGATTTAGGTAATGAAATTGAATGCCCTGAATTAACACAAGATGTATTTAATATGCTTGCAGATTTTTTATCTGGAACAATTTCAATGAATGATGGTCAATTGTCACTATTTGCACTGTATGATTTTAATATTATTCCGGTAGAGCTGATAAGTAATATTTATGAAATATTGCTTGGACGAGAAGTAAGAGCAAAAGATAATGCATTTTATACTCCAAATTATCTTGTAGAATACATTTTGGATAAAACTACTTTAGGTTTCTTAAAAAAACATAATGAATATACCATATTAGATCCTGCATGTGGTTCAGGAGTATTTTTAGTTGATAGTTACCGATGTATGGTAGAAGAAAACCTAAATGGAAAAATGTATTGTAACGATGATAATTTGCTTAAATCTCTTTTAACCGATAATATCTATGGAATAGATATTAATGAGGAAGCGATTGATGTTACAATATTCTCTCTTTATTTAACTGTTTTAGACTACAAAGATCCAAAATCATTATCAACTTTTACTTTACCGAATTTAAAAGAAAAAAATTTATTTGTTAGTGATTTTTTTGATGAAGAGAAACTTAGAAGGTTAAGTCACATCAACTTTGATTTTGTTATTGGTAATCCACCTTGGGGCAATGTAAAAACAGGTCTTCATTTAGAATACTGTAAAAAGAATGGATACTTTGATAAACAACAAAATAATGAGATTTGTAGAAGTTTTGTTTTCAGAGCTAAAGATTTTTGTAAAGAACATACTGTTTGTTGTTTTATTTTACATTCTAAATTATTGTATAACCAAAAGAAACCTTCAAAAAGATTCAGAAACTTTTTGTTAAATAAAACTAAAATTCATAGCATAATTGAAATGTCTTCAGTAAGAAAATTAGTTTTTGAAAATGCCGATGCACCAGCAGTAATAATTTCTTTTAGTTACTCAGAAGAAAATAACTTAGACAATATTATAAATTATACATCTATAAAACCAAATATTTTCTTCAAACTATTTAATGTTATTGTTATTGAAAAAAATGATATAAAGTATGTAGCACAGAATATGCTGATAAGATTTGATTGGGCTTGGAAAACTATTGTATACGGTTTTTCAGCTGATTTAACTTTGGTGATGAAACTTAAAAATTGTTTTTGTACAATTTCCGATGCAATCGAAAAACAAGAACCTCCTATTATTATGGGGGCAGGAGTAGAGTACCAAGATGGTGATAAGCAAGACGCTTCTCATTTACTAAACAAAAGGCTTCTTGATTCGAAAAAAGGAGTAGATCACTTTTTTGTGAATTCAAATAAAACTACTTTGTTTTCGAAAACGAAAGTACATCGTCCTAGAGAAAAAGTGTTGTTTTCCCCTCCTTATGTATTAACTCCAACTGGCGTGAACTGCAATAATTATAAATTACGAGCAGCTTTTAGTGATGAAACATTTATTTGTAAAAAGACCATGTATATTATTAAAGGAAGCGAGGAGCAAAGACCATTCTTTATGAACTTGGTAGGTTTGCTAAACTCCTCATTTTATGCTTATTTGAATCTAATGCTTGGAACTTCAATAGGAATAGAACGAGAGCAGAGATTTATGGGGGAAGTATTAGAATTTCCTTATATTTTTTCTGAAGATATTGCAAATAAAACAGAGTACATTCAGAGTGAAAAAAAGAAAGATGATTTTCTTTGTTTGTCAGATTTAGATTCTGAAATCGAAAACCTAGATAATTTAGTATTGCAGGAGTTTGGATTGAAAGATAATAAATTTATTGACTATGCAATAAAAATCCAGATACCGGAACTAACGAATATAGACATTGAGAGTATTTACAGAAAGGTATCTGCTGAGGAATTAGTTGACTATAGTGAATGTTTTAAAAAACAATTTACTGCTATCTATAAACATGTAGAAAAGCATATTGCAATTAAATTGTATCCAAATGTATTAAATAGATTTTCTATATTTGAGCTGGCAGTTTTAGGTGGAAAATCTGATACCACGATTGATTTAGTTGAAAGTATTGATGATGATAAAGTACTATTATCAAGGTTTTGTGTGTTTTCTCACAACGATACGTTTCATCAAATTAGAGATGTCATTCACTTTTCTGATAACTCATTTTTTATCATAAAGCCTAATTTTTATAAGTGCTGGCATCCTGCAATTGCAGAACTTGATCTTTCCGATGTTATGGAGCAAATAATGGAATCGGGAGGTGATGAATGATGGGAGGTTTTAAGCAAAAATCAATAAATGAAGATTTTCAAAATGGTTTTTATTCTTATATTATTGAGACCATTGAAAAATGTTGTAGACTAATGAAGCAAGATTGTATTTCTGTAGGACGTAAAGTTAATAATCATGAGGTAAACATACAGAACCATCTATTTTCTCTTTATTTAGACAATACTTCTACTTTAACTAAACTAGGTTGTGAAAAGTTTCCGATCTCATTCCAAATAGAAGTGCCAGAAACATTTGATGAAAATACAGACACCTTTATAGGAAGGTGCGATATTAAAGTGACATCAAATAATTATTGGGTAAATAAAAACAAAAAAGACTACTATATAATTGAGTGCAAACGAATTGATGGAAGTTCGAGTTTAAATAAAAAATATATTAATGAAGGAGTTAGTCGTTTTGTAGAGGAACCGCCGAAATATCCATCTTACCACAATAAAAATATCATGTTCGGATTTGTTGTGAAAAATATTGATATTCCTAATAATTCGATTAAAATTTCTGGAATGAATAAAGATAAGTTTGGAGCAATAAGTCAAGGAAATTTGATTTTATTAAAAACAGATGTAAATGAAGGGTTGTATGAATATATAAGCAACTATACTTTATCAAGTAGTTCATTACAATTGCTTCATATCTTTTTTGACTTTTCTTCTATAATAAAGTAGTCTTGGTTAAAGATTAAATATGTGAATTAATATAATTAATAAATAAATTGATTAAATTTGTTTTATATAAATACAAATAAGATACTGAAGAGCAGATAGGTTTGTCTGCTCTTTTTCATGTTATAGCAAAAAAATGTATCCAATACTTTACATAAGGGTGAGTTTATTATAATAGGGTGAGCTTGCGTATTGCTTGCGTATTGATACTGCAGACCATCACAGCAGATTTAACCTACTCAGCAAACTTCTTTTCTCCATAAGCAATAAATTGATTGATCGGCTTAGCGTATTCAGCAGCCCAGCCGTCATCTTCTTTCTTCCTCTTTGCATTAGCTAGGACTGTTCCTGTATATTCTTGTAACGACAACCGAGGCCGTCCGCACCCTCTTCTCCATTATCGCGCAGCCGTACGCACAACATACCAAAAATTGCCAATGCTATATCATTGGCACGTGTTAAAATCTTAACATTATCAAGATTTTCATCAGTAAGCTGTTTGACTGCTTTAATAAGCTCCCAATCGGATTGGGTGTACGACTCAAAATCTTTTTCTGTCCATTCTGACATGATAAATCCTCTAAGGTAAGTGAGTAGTTTTATATCATACTCAGGATAAGACATTTTTCAGGTCATGTCCAGGACAATGGGATCAGTGACCGGGGCCGGTGTACTGGCCGCGGGAGGTGCCGTTGTTGTTCGGCCCGTTGCCGGGTCCGTAGTGGTCGTGGTTGTCGCTATCGAGGAACGAGTAGTGCGTCGCACCGTCGGCGAGACCGTCGGCGACGCCCATACCACCGCTGCGGTCACCATCCCCGAGCCGGGTCTCTCCCTCAGCGTTACCGCTGCCGAAAGACACGGTGATGGGGTTGCCCTCAGAGTCGCAACCGCCCATCGGCTCGCTCCACCAGTTCTTTCCCATACTGTACTCCTTCTGGAGTCGGGCGGAGAATTGTAGCTCTCCGCGAATTGAAGTGTCTCAAGCCCAATGGCTTTGGGCGAAACGCCAGATCCTGCGATTGCAAAAGCTGATATATCAATACTGGAATCCTTTGTCAAGCGATTTTACGAAAATTGCAGCAGAATATGGTAATAGTCTGCATAACGACGCCAAATAGCGTATACTTAACAATATAATCATCCCCGTAAAATCAAAGGAGACCGCATGACATCAGTAAAACAAACTATAGGGGTTATCGGTTCGCTGGGCGATTTGGGTTCGCAATTGGTGCGGCGCGCTAAGAGGTACGGCTTTCTAGTCCGCGAATTTGACATAGCTGACCGCCACACCAACACAGAGGAATTATCCGATTGTGAAATTATCCATGTGTGCGCGCCCCTGGAAAATTTTATCGTACCGCCCGTAAGGGGGCTGATAATTTTGCACGATAGCGTTATGGACACCAGCCGCCGATTTAACGATCAGCTTGACCAGAAAGCTGCCGTCGTCCATTTGCTAATGAATAGCACTCAGCGCGCGGTTGTCGCCAGCGATCAGCCAAACGCCAAGGCGGCAGCCAGCCATTTGCAGCAATTAGGATTTAACCCGATTTCTATGCCGGTCGATAAACATGATCGAATCATTGCCCGATCGCAAGCCCCATTGGCACTGCTTTGCGACGCGCTACTGCCTGAATTGTTCCAATTGGATAAAGAAGGCTTGCTGACGCCGTCGGGCGAAACGCTGGCAGAAACTTTACGTTCCCGCACGCTCATTTGGACGCCAGCCACCCGCCGGGCAATCTTGCGCAACCCTCAACTGCGCGAACTTATTAGCGAACTGTCGAAGATCCTAGACCAAGTACAGCCGCCTGATAAATAATCCTCCAAGCCCAAACCGCATACTTCCTGTCAAATGCTATACTGAATAGCATGAACCAAGAACCTCCATATTACATTACAATTTACAGCGCAGGCATCGCCCGCGCTGGATTGGTATTTTATTAGCATTTTTACTGGGTATCCCCATGGTAATTGGTCTATGGCTACTGCTGTGGCGGTGGAACTACGTATCGTATCTAACTGGACCTGTCGGCGCAGGCATCATCTACCTAATATATAATATATAGTTTTATAACCCAGGAAGAAAAACCGCCGCTCCTTGATATCATTTTATTAATCTCAGCCTCTATACTCGGCACCGTAATCGGTTTCGCTGTTTGTCTGGCTGAATCGTTGCATATTTATACTAAAATCGGGTTCTTAGCAATGGTAGAATTTATCGTTTCGCCGCCAACGTGGATAATATTATGGAAAGCAAATCCGATGGCCGTCCTGTCACTCTTATTCTCAATCGGTTTATCTATTTACATCATTTTATGGGTTTGGCGCATATCCAAGCGAGCTGTTTTATAGAATGCTTGCGGATTTTAGCCGTTGGCGTTATAATCGCCCCATGATCATAAAACTGCAATTCATCAGTATCGCCTGGCAAAGCACGCGTTTTCGCCGCGGCTTGTTGAATTGTTCGTAAACTTCTTCTGAAAATACTAACCATGAATAGAGGCCGTGCGCGGCCTTTTTTTATATGACCAAAGGAGGAATCATGAAACAGAGAATGATTATCATTGGTGGCATGGGACCGCAGGCAAGCTTGGAGCTACACCAGCGAATAATTCGGCGAGCATCAGCAAACGGCGCAAGAGACGGCACGGATTTTCCGTACATCGTTCACTTGTCGCTGCCAGTTCCTGATTTTATCGCCTACGAATCGCGGCGCAGCGAAGCCTTGGAAATTATCATAAATGAACTGAAAAACATTAGCGCGTCGATGGACGACGTTATCATAATTGCTTGCAATACCGCGCATTTACTACAGCCAGATATTGAACGGCAGCTGAATATTCGCATAACTTCCATGGTGGATGCCGCAATTGATTACGTTAGCCGCCATCATAAAACAATTCGATTGCTAGCGTCGCCGACAGCCATCCGCACTGGACTATATGACAAGCCGTTGAAAGCCGCCGGAGTAACCGTATTAACGCCGGATAAGGACGAAGAACAAGCGCTGGAAGTAATAATTCGCGCAGTAATTTCTTGGTCAGGCAATACCGCAGTCAGCGCTGGATAAAATACCAATAATAACCCAATCCGAGCAGGCAAACGCAGTAAACTATATCAATAATTACCCCAGCAGTCCGCCGGTATTATTAGGTTGCACCGAATTATCCTGCGCCTTCGCCGAAAAACCAAACACCATTGACCCAATGAATATTCTGATTAACCATCTAGCAGCCAGAGGAGTGCTATAGCTAAACCTGACAATAAGCCAGAAACAGCAGTTAAATCAAATAACTCTTACCAAATAACCCCATCAGCATAAGCCTGCCATGACTGCTGTTCGTCGACTGTCATTGATCGAGCTAAGCTGACAGTTTGCGATAGGACAGCGCTATCGATTTTTATGGTTTGTCCAGTGTCTACCTCGGGCCAACCAGCTTGTTCTGCTAGCTTGGTTTCGGCAGCAATCTTCTGTGCGGGATTTAATCCTGAGCCGCCATGCTCGCTGATAGCGCGACGAACAATCGTTGCATACGAATCACCGTCTTGCACAGTATAAGTGTAGCTGCCCGACTGGGGTTTCGACTTATTCACAGACGACTGCGCGGCTTTATCGTCTGGTTTATTTTTCTTTTCTGTATCATTCTTATTGCTTTGCTCTTGGCTGCCAGTAGCTTTCTTGGCGGCCCCAGCATCTTTGTTGGCATTAGCGGCATTAGCATTATTTTTCTGCGGCACGAGTTGCTGAACAGTGCTGTCATCCGACTTAACTTTCATCTTCTGCTCAACCGATTTAGAACTCTTTTGCTGATCTTTACTTCTTAGTAAATTCTCTGTATCAGCTGCTGCGTTTGTTTGCTTGACAGCCGCAAACAGTGAAACCACTAGCAATACAACTGCGCAAACGGCTGCCACTCTTTTTTCTGTAATATCATACCCTCTAATTTTCATAAGCACCCTCCTTAGCGCCCTACAGAAATAATAGCAAACTTTGCATAAGCGTAACAAGCATAAGCGTTATAAAGGCCTATCTAAGCCGGGTATGGCTTAATAATCATAAAAGCCTTAGCACTATCCCACGATAATATTTACAAAAAGAGAAATTTATGCTACAATAGAAAGAGTAATACATTGCAAATAACTTCAAGGGAGCTCTATGGAAGAGATTAATCTTTACGATTTATTGCGCTTTTATGCCAAAAGATGGCTAACCATCGCTATCGCTGCTATGATTGGCGCAATTATCAGCATTACCTATACTTATTTTATCCAGCAGCCACAGTACAAAAGCTCAGCGACTATCCTGCTGGTTGGCGCCGACCATTCGAGCAGTAATCAGGGTTCAGTGACTCTCAATAACTATGTAAAATTATTCACGTCGCGCCGTGTACTTGATCCGGTTATTACGAATAACGATTATTCGGAAGATTATAAAACCCTATCTGGCAATACTACGGCGGAAAACGTTAAAAACACCGACATCATTAACGTATCAATGAGCACCTCTAATCCAAAAACCAGCAAAGCGCTTTTAGAATCAGCCATCCAAGAGTTTGAAAAGCAATCCAAGTCGCTTTACGGTAACAGCTCTGTCAAAATTAGCGTCGTCGACTCGGCTGACACGCCAAACGGCCCATCAAACATCAAGCCGCTGCAGCAAATCGGCTTAGTCGCCGCTGCCTCGGTAGCACTGACCGTAATCGTGCTGTTCTTCATCTATGACTACAGAAAATCGCAACTAATCGCTCAGACGAAACCAAAGATTGCAAAATATAATTAAACGACGCTAAGGAAACCGAAACAATGTATCAAAAATACGGAAAACGCCTCATGGACATACTTTTCTCCGTAATCGCGTTAATAATACTGTCTGTGCCTATGCTAATCATAGCCGTGGCCATAAAACTAACGTCGCCAGGGCCAGTATTTTTTCGCCATCAACGCTACGGCAAAGACAAAAAGCCATTCACTATCAACAAATTCCGCACGATGTCGGTAAAAGCTCCAAAAAACATGCCGACTAACAGTTTTTCAAACGCTTCTAGTTTTATTACTCCATTTGGCGCAATCTTGCGAAAATTATCTCTCGACGAGCTGCCTCAATTATTCAATGTATTGCTAGGCGATATGAGTGTTATTGGACCGCGTCCAGTTATTTTGGCAGAAAAATCGCTGATAGCTTTGCGCGATAAGCACGATGCTAACTCTCTAAAACCAGGCATCACTGGATGGGCGCAAGTCAATGGCCGCGACGAGTTAGACGACATAGATAAAGCCACTCTAGACGGTGAATATGCAAACAGCGTAAGTCCAAAAACGGACATTAAAATATTCCTCAAAACAATCGCCATAGTGCTGAAAAGAACGGGCAACCGAGAGGGAAGCGAACAAGAAAGTATTGGAATTAACAATGCATCAAAATAGAAAAAGCTCAAAGAAGATATTGTTCACATCACACACTGCAAACTTTCAAAAATTCAACCGTCCGTTCATGCGTATGATGAGCGAAAAAGGCTGGGAAGTTCATTACGCGTCGATGGGCGAAGAAGAGATCTTGGATTGTGATAAGTCATTTGTTGTACCATTCACGCGAAGCCCGTTCAGACTGAGTAATATTACCGCTTACAGACAGTTGAAAAAGATTATCAACCAAGAGGATTACGATATCATTCACACTCACACGCCGATGGGTAGCGTAGTGACGCGGCTGGCTGCCAAAAAGGCTCGTAAAAACGGCACTAAAATTATCTATACAGCCCACGGTTTTCACTTTTTCAAAGGTGCACCTCTGTTAAATTGGCTAATTTATTATCCAGTTGAACGCCTGATGGCTCGCCACACTGACACGCTGATTACGATAAATAAAGAGGATTATCATCGCGCTAAAAAGCAATTCAAGACAAATGTTATATACATGCCTGGCGTGGGTGTTGATCCGAAGCGTTTCAAGCCGAAGCTCACTGCTAAGCAAAAGCTAGAACTTCGCAAATCACTCGGTCTTAAAAAAGACGACTTCGTGATGATTTACCCGGCAGAATTAAATAAAAATAAAAATCAAACCCTATTACTATATGTGTTACACGAAATCAATAAAGAAGATAAATCAGTACATTTACTGCTGGCGGGCAAAGATAATCTAAATGGCTACCATAAAAAACTTGCCGATAACCTAGGTATAGCTAAAAACGTACATTTTTTAGGCTACCGTTCTGACATCCCGCAATTACTACAAATGTCCGACCTGTCTGTATCGGCTAGTCACCGAGAAGGTCTGCCTGTCCATCTGATCGAAGCAATGTTCGCTGGTTTGCCAATAGTCACTACCAAATGCCGCGGAGCAACCGAGTTAGTGGAGGACGGCGTGAATGGGTTTGTGGTTGGATTTAATGTTGATGAGTTTATACAAGGTATACGAAAAACTAGGAATAATAAAATTTTAAAAAAATCAGTAAGAATTTACTCAATAGATAATATATCAGTGAAAATTAATAAAATATATAAAGAAACACTATGCAAGAAAGTCTGATTTTTTACACATCTATCTTTTTGGCTTCTGCTGTACTTATGCGAATTGGCCAAAAAAGAAAAAATAGGTTATTTTTACTGGTATCTTTGCTAATTCCAATTCTAGCGTCAGGTCTTCGTTATAATGTTGGCACTGACTTTAAGAACTATGAAAATATTTACAACGGAATAGTCCCTAACTTAGACTTAAAGGGCTATATGACATATGGTCCAACAGAATTGGGTATATACTTTATATCTAACATAGGAATCGCTCTCAATCTTGATTCCTGGTTCATGTTTACTGTTTTCTCCGCGCTAACCATACTGCCAATATATTACGGTATCAAGAACTTTAACCTAAAACATCCCAGCACTGCCTATCTACTGTACCTGTTAGTAATTTTCCCAGTAAGCTTTAACGCAGTTCGGCAACTTGCGGCTATGTCTATGGTGTTTCTATCCGTCAGTTTATTATATAAACGCAAGAATATAGCGGCAATTGTACCATTTATCGCAGCAGTTCTTGTACATAAGAGCTCTCTAATTTTGTTAGTATTTTTACCAGCTATACTTATGTTTATATATAAGACTAATTTTAAGTTTCGTGAAATATTCTCAATGTTTATCGTAGGGGCTGCTATATTATTAGGCGGTTCAGCTATATTTTCAACATTTATGCAGAGCTCTATATTTTCAGATTATTCTCAGTACTCATCTACCTCCAACGCCGCAGCAGGCAGTATATTAATGCTAAAATTTATCATATTCTCTGTCTTTTTAACTCTCATAATTATGGGCAAATTCCACAAATTAGCTTACTCAAGACTATTCATAGTAATGTCATTTCTAGAGATTACTATGCTAGTAATAGGTTTATCGTCGGTTGATATTAGCCGGTTCGCAATGTATTTTTCTGTATTTTCTTTGCTATTCATCCCCTCTATAACAGAAGTATTTACAAGACAAGTACAAAGACCTATTCTACTACTAGTATCACTGTATGGTTTGATTATGTTCTTTATGCAATATTTTGTATTAAAAGGCTCTGACATATTCCCTTATCAGAGTATATTTGGAGGATTTTAATGAGCAAGCCAAAAATTAGCGTTATCATGTCGGAATACAATACTCCGCCAGAGCACCTCAGAGCTTCAATTGAGAGTATTTTAAATCAAACATTCAAAGATATTGAGATTATTATAGTTGATGATTGTGGCAAAAATGATTTAGATAGTATAACTGAAGAGTACAAAGACAAAAGAATAAGGGTTATAAAAAATAACAAAAATATAGGATTGGTAGAGTCTCTAAATAAAGCTATAACTGCCTCTAAGGCTGATATTTTGGCAAGAATGGATACTGACGATGTTGCTGACGAAAATCGCTTAGAGGAACAATATAACTTTATGATAAATCATGAAGAGTATAGTGTCGTAGGAACACTTGCGAATGAATTTTCAAAAAATAGCACTACGGGGGTTTTAGGAAAACCTGGTGAAAAAACAGCCAAGTCGCTAGCATATGGTGATAGCATCATTCACCCAAGTGCAATGATGAGAAAGAGAGATGTTCAATCTGTTGGAGGGTACAAAAATTACAAACGAGCAGAAGACTTATCTCTTTGGTTTGAGTTAGTTATGAAAGGGTTTCGTCTTTTTGTGATTGACAGAGTGTTGTTGAACTATAGGGTTAATAAAGAGGACTATTCAAAGAGAAAACTCAAAACACGCGGAGGCGAGATTAAGGCGCGTTTGCATTACTACCGTTTGACTAAAGCTCCTGTACTAGCCTACCTGGTAATCGTTAAATCTATTGCATCTAGTATATTGCCGACTAGAACAGTGGCATTTTTCCGCAGAAAAATTATACTAAAACCTAGTAGAGAAGACGAAAGATCTGATAAGAGGCCCTTGGTAAGTGTAGTCATACCAGTCTATAACTGTGCAGAGTATATAGGCGAGTGTATAGACTCTGTTGCTGAGCAAACTTATGACAATATTGAAATTATCGTTGTTAACGACGGTTCTAAAGATGAATCTGAAAAAATTATAAAAAACAAGAAAAAGAAATATCGCAATATTTTATATTATAAACAAAGAAACAAAGGCGTATCTGCTGCAAGAAATTTGGGAATAAACAAAGCAAAGGGGGAGTATATAACTTTTGTGGACGGCGACGACCTAGCTGGGAAATATTTAGTGGAGCGTTTAGTAAATCAAATTACATGTACTCATCCTGAGTGTATAATAGTTAGCAAACCTACACAAAAAATTAATGAATTTGAAGAATGTGCATTAGGATATAAAAAACCTGTCGTAAAGTCCATAAGTAGCGATCAAGCTTTAATCAAATTACTATACCCTTATGGAATTGATAATGGCCCTTGTGCTAAATTATATCCTACAGCCCTGCTGAAAAAAAACTTATTTAATATAGATTTGTCGATAGCAGAGGACCTTGAGTTAAATTATAGACTAATAAAATCTTCTAAGATAATTAAAGTATTGAATGAAAAACTGTATTTTTACAGACCAAACCTGAAGAGCGCAATGAACCAAGAATTCAATAAGAAAAGACTAAGTGGATTAACTGCTACTGATATTATCATTAAGGATGCTTTATCTACAACAAATAACAAAAAAATCCAAAAAGCAGCCGTAGGGCGTCATTTTATCGAAGCAGTTCTAATAGCCTCTGATCCAAGTGTAAATAAATCAGCAGAGGGGTCTGCTATTATAAAGAGAGTCATACTAAAGAATGCAGGATTAGTTATGCGTGATTTTAATATGTTCTATAAGTATAGAATTGTCGCTGCTATAGCGCTAATTAACTACAATTTTGCTATAAAATTATTACAATCACGTGGGCACTAATACTATAAATAAGGATATTTATGAGAATTGTTAATATACGACATTATGATGCAGTGAACCTAGGAGACGACTTATTTATAAAAATTCTAACTGATCGGTATAGGAATAAATTCCTTGTAAATTATGCAGCTTATAGAGTTGTAAAAAAAGAATCTGCTAATAATATAAAAAAAAGGAATAGCTTTACGGTATCTAATTTAACAAAAATATTAAGAAGGGTACTTCGAAATTGTTTTTACATCGTACCAGACCAATTAAATAAAGGTGACTTGCTAGTATACATAGGAGGCTCATTATTTATTGAAAACAATAATTTGGACGCCTGGAAGCGAGAGAAACAATTTTATGATAGCTTAGGCAAACCATACTATATTTTAGGATCCAATATTGGGCCGTACAGTTCGCCTGAATTTATCGAAATTGTACGTTCGATTTTTAGTAGGGCAGAAGATGTGTGCCTGCGCGATAGCTATTCCTATGAGCTAGTAAAGGATTTAGACAATGTTAGGCTTGCGACAGATATTGTATTTACTTTAGATGTCTCCAAATATAAACGCGACACTAAGAGTAATAATCATGTAATATCTGTGATTGATGCATCAAGAAAGTTTGATAGCGAAACCTCTAAAAAATATAATGAAACAATCGCTAGAATCATTAAAAAATTATTAGCAGAGGATGAATCGTCTGTTACGCTAATGTCGTTCTGCGAGAAAGAAGGTGATGAAAATGCCTGCGCTACAATTATGTCGCTACTGCCGGAAGATATAAAGGACAGAGTTGAAACATATAGATATAGGGGTAATATAAGCGAAGCTCTGCAAGTTCTGGCAGGCGCCAAGACTATAATTGGATCGCGATTTCATGCCAATATATTAGGCATGGTGTTTGGCAAGAAAATTTTGCCAATAGCCTACAGTGATAAAACGATAAATATACTTTCTGATATGAAATATCCTGGTCCAATTGTCGATATCAGGGCTATTGATAATTTTGATATTAATGAGCTTGACCTTAACAATATACAGGTAGTTGATATATCAAAGCTTAAAATACTGGCTGAAAAGCAGTTTAGCGAATTAGATAAGGTACTTGTGAAAAAATAAAATGTCCAAAACCTCGTCTCTCATAAAAAACACCATTATCATAGCACTGGGCAAGATATCGACGCAGTTTATTAGCTTTTTATTACTGCCGCTTTACACCACTTACCTGGCGGCGGGCGAGTTTGGCGTAGTTGATTTGATAACAGTCATAGTTTCATTAACAGCTCCAATTATTATGCTGTCGCTGGAGATGGCAGTTTTCCGATTCTTGATCGATGGGCGAGGGGTTAAAGAGCGGCAAGCTTCGGTCATTACCAATTCGTTGCAAATGGTGGTTTATAGTACGCTTTTGGCTTCATCGGTCTATGTAGTCGTAATGCAATTCGTCGCGATACCGTACGCCTGGTTGGCACTCTGTTCAGTGTTGGCGTCAATCGGTTCAAACTACTGTTTGCAGGTTGCCCGCGGGTTTGGTGATAATGTCAAATACGCTATTGGCAGCGTTGTTGCTGGAGTTTCAGCGATCTTGCTAAATATATTGTTTATCACTGTGTGTAAAATGGGTGCAACTGGTATGCTTTTAGCGACGGTGATTAGTAATGTACTATCCGCGTCGTATCTAATATATTCGCTAAAAATACAAAAATACATCAATATTAAACTAATAAACGCCGATAAAAAGCGTGAATTGTTACAATATTCGCTACCGTTAATTCCAAATGGCGTGTCGTGGTGGATTGTCAATGCCGCCGACCGTATGATCATCGCCGCGTTACTAGGCGTGACTGCCAATGGTATTTATGCTGTTGCTTATAAATTTCCGCAAATTTTTACCGCTATTTATAGTTTTTTCGGGCTGTCTTGGGCAGAGTCAGCGTCGGTTCATATAAAATCAGCAGATCGCGACGCGTTCTTTTCCAAAGTTGCCAATATGAGTTTGCGTGTCTTTGGTAGCTTTGGCGCTATTTTAATCGTCGGGGTGTCAGTGTTTTTCAATATTTTAATAAACGCAAAGTATAGCGAGGCACGGTTATATGTGCCGCTGCTTATCGTAGGGTCGTTGTTTAATTCTATAGTCGGTATTTACAGCGCAATTTATATCGCTAAGAAAGAAACTCGCCAGGTGTTAAATACTTCCGTCGTGGCGGCGGCTATCAGTATCGTGCTTTCTGTGATTTTGACGCCGTTGATTGGATTGTATGGGCCGGCTATAGCGTTAATTGCTGCTTACCTCGGTATGGCAGTCTTTCGCCATTTTGACGTTAAAAAGTCTATTAAAATAACTTACGAGCCAAAAACTATTACAGAAATTACCACGTTGTATATAATATGCATAGGCTTATATTACGCAAATTCTGTCTATGCTACCGCAGTCAATGTGGTGCTGATCGGTGCGGGCGTCGTGTTTATTAATAAGAATACGCTTAAGATAGCCAAAGATACTATATTGAAAAAGACGCGCGGATTAAGACGAAAACAAGCCGATAAGCTAATGCAAGAATGGGATTCTGAGAATGGCGCAGACTAAGAAATTATCTAAAATCCACTTACTTCTCCCGCTACTTTGGATGGCGGTTATTTTCATGCTTTCGCATCAGTCGGCCTCAATATCCAGCGGGCAGAGCGGTGTGTTTGTCGAGCAGCTGCACTACATTGCGCCGAGTGTCGACCAGCAGTTATTGACTTTTCTGGTTCGCAAAGGTGCGCATATTTTCGCTTATTTCGTGCTGGGTATTTTGACATTCAACGCTTTATGGCGGGTGGATTTAAGTAAGTTCAAGTTTAATTATCCGGTGGGGCTGTCGGTTATAGTTTGCGCGCTTTACGCTGTCAGCGATGAGTTCCATCAGTTATTTGTTAGTGGTAGAAGCGGCGAAATTCGCGATATTATGATAGATAGCTGCGCCGCAATGGCTGGGGTATTTGTGGTAAGTATTTTTGTAAGGATATTGCAAAAAAGTAAAAAATAGAGTATAATATATAAGATATGGTGTCTGAAGTTACTAAAACCACTAAACTAAGAGTTGGCTTGCGAAAAATGGTCGCTGGTATTTTGTTGTTATCGTTCATAGCGCTGGTGGTTAGTGTTTTGCAGGCGGGGATTGTGCCTGAGCGTTATTTGTGGATTGGTTTGCCGATTTACGGGGTGGTGACTGCTGCTATAATCTGGGGATTGGTGAGTCAGAAGCGCTTTGGTAATATTCATACTGGCGTACTGATTGCGCTTGGCGTAGTGGCTTTGGTGATTACTGCTGTGAATATTTATATTATTAATACGGCACGAGCTTTTGATAATTTGACGTCTTCAGTGCAAAGCAGGAAGTCGTCGTATGTTGAATATGTGATTGCTGCCTATAAGGATCATAATACGTCGCTTAGTAATGCTCAATCGGTCGGGATGCTTTCGGCTGATCCGCTTTATAATAAAGTAACCAAGGCAGTCAAGGACGAAACTTCTGCCAATCAACAAGCGCTGGATAGTTTGGCTGAACTTAAGAATAAACTCGAGTCAGGCGATTTGCAGCTGGCAACTATCCGCAAAGCTAATATGCCAATCATCGAAGAAGCTGATAAAACTTTCCACGATAATTTGGTAGTGTTGCAGACTATTCGCGTGGAAGGGGAGGCTGCGAAGCAGTCTTCGGCGATTAATGTTGATAAGCCATATGTTCTTTACATCAGCGGCATTGATACGGCTGGCAAAATATCTACCGTATCTCGTAGCGACGTCAATATATTGATGGTGGTTAATCCAGCCAAACATTCGATTCTGCTGGTCAACACACCGCGCGATTATTATGTGCAACTGCACGGTACGACAGGCTTGCGCGACAAGCTGACGCATGCCGGGGTGTACGGCGTTGATATGTCGGTGAAAACGCTGGAGGATTTGTATAGTATTAATATTCAGCACTATATTCGCATCAATTTCACTTCTCTGGTAACTCTGATCGACGCTATCGGTCCGATTGAGGCTTATTCAGATTATGATTTTAAGTCTTACCATCAAGGATATAACACATTGGATAGCAGGCAAGCTCTGGAGTTTTCACGCGAGCGCTACAGCTTCCAAGAAGGCGATCGCCAGCGCGGGCGCAACCAGCAGCACGTTATCGAGGCGATTATCGCCAAGTTGTCGCGTACCGAAAACGCCGTGAAATTACCGCAGATTGTCGATACTATCCGTAACTCTATCGAGACGGATTTATCCGAACAGTCGATCAAGGCGATCATCCGCAAACAGCTTGACGATATTCATCCATGGAAAGTCGAATCGACTAACGTCGACGGCGCAGGCGCCATGGAGCCAACTTACAGCTACAGCGGTACGCCGCTTTACGTGATGATTCCGTCCAATGAATCGGTTGATGCTGCCAAAGCGAAGATTTCGGCATACTTGCAACAATAATTAATAACACTTTACTTTCTGCAGCAGGCTGCTTATTGTAACAATGTGCAATAGGCTATTTCACAGCAGATTCTGGTTTGATAGCCCTTTTCATACAGCTAACGATAACTTTGCGCGTACGCTGGCGGATGGCGTGGGTGGCGGTAGTTAGCGAATGCAGCGTAACTCGCTGGTTCTTTTCGGCAATGTGCTTTAGATTCTTTTCGACGATAAACGGGTCTAGTTTGCCATATATAATATCGGTGTCGATGCGTGTTTCGGCCAATTTGCGGCTAGCGTTTTGGCTGATAATACCCGCCAATAGCGTATCGCGAAAGGCGCTAAAATTATCCTGGGTCAGCTGCGTTTCTGAGAAGCCAGCCAGCCCCAACTTAGAGTATAAATCGTAGCCAGCCACTACCGCCTTGGGTGTTTTTAGCGCTTGGCGATAGATATCGCGTAGTAGATTGTCTTGACGAAATCGCGCCGCGCCTGTCTGAGAGCTATCACGATAAATTGGCGGCGCCACCAAGATACAGCGCTTAACGATACCCTTATACATACTAGCGAACTCGATCGCCACCAGCGAGCCAAACGAATGTCCGACCAGCACTACCGGACCGCTCAAACCATTCGTCAAGCAGGTAGCCAGCAGGTGGCGGGCTTGTTCACGAGCGCTATACATTCGCCGAGTTCGTGCTAAATAAGAGCCACCGTGCCCTAATAAATCAACTACGATATAGTTGCAGTTAGCTGGTACGTTCTCGATAAAAGGTTGCCACAACTCACCAGTATCCGCCAGACCGTGGATAAAGACATAAGTTACCGCGAATGGCCGCCGCAAACGTTTAAAACGGACGCACAATCGATAGGGAACATGCAGCATCTTGTGCAGGATTTGATCGCGGAACTTGCGTTTAGCTGCCATCAACGCCTACTTGTCTAATTCTTTCAAGCGAGCAATTCGCGCCTCGGTCGACGGGTGAGTCGAGAAAAGCGCTTGCAAGCCGCCCAGCGAGAACATATTCGAAAACATTAGATGAGCCAAAGCTTCTTGGCTTGGCGATGGTGCAATCGGCGGTACACTAGCTTTCCAGTTTTCTAGCTTCATCAGCGCCGACGCTAAATCATCGCCAGTGCCGAGAATACTGTGGCTATACTGATCAGCCGCATACTCGCGGCTGCGCGATACTGCCATCTGGATCAACATCGCAGCGATAGGCGCCAAAATTAACGAAGCAATCATCGCAAAGATATTACCGCCGTCATCGTCGTCCGACGATCCGCCGAATAGAAAGGCTAGCTGCGCCAGATAACTAATCGCACCCGCCAGCGTCGCGGCGATAGTCGAGATTAGCATATCGCGGTGTTTGACATGGCCTAATTCGTGCGCCAAAACCGCCCGCAGTTCATCCTCATTCAGAATGTCCATGATACCAGTCGTCACCGCTACGGCAGCATGCTGCGGCGAGCGGCCTGTCGCGAAGGCATTAGGAACCGGCGTCTCGATGTAATAAAGCTTTGGCATCGGCAAATTCGCTTGGGCTGTTAACTCGCGGACGATACA
Source organism: uncultured Candidatus Saccharibacteria bacterium (assembly GCA_938042065.1). Lineage (GTDB taxonomy): Bacteria > Patescibacteriota > Saccharimonadia > Saccharimonadales > Saccharimonadaceae > Saccharimonas. The sequence goes on along the minus strand of CALISG010000029.1, from coordinate 6,693 downwards.
CTCGACCTGCGGGTAACGATTGCCCAGCGGTTGGGCACCCTGCATCTTGATTACCAGCGACGAACTGAAAAAATACATGAAAAAGTTAGACACCGCCGCTAATCCTAATGCTATCAGCATACCTTGCTGGCCGCCAAACACATAGCCAACCATCATGAACAACCCTGTCAGAATTGCCATAAGTAGGGTAGTTTTGAAAATCTGCTTCATATCTGCAGCTTATTATAGCAAATTACCTTAAAGCTATCTTAAAGAACGTACCAGAGGGTTGCAGCAAAACGGCTTGTCGATATATACTAATCATAAGCAACTCTAAATTAGGGGGCATCACGTCTAACTATATTGATCGGTTTTGGCATCACCGCGCCAGCGAAGCAATTATGCTTATCCTCGCTGTTATAGCTGGATTGTTTGCTTGGTCTATTGGTAGTGGAAAGGGACCAGACAGCCATTTGTACGTGTCTATGCTACCAGGCTCGTTAGCCGCGATTGCTTTCGTGATTACTTTGGCATCATATTTTGTTGTTAAACGAAACTTTTACCAATCGCTGCTAATTAATTATATCTTGTTGACTGCAACGGGCTGGCTGCTAGTTTTTGCCTCTAGCAATCAAGGAACGCCACACCTAGCGCTATTTGCGGCAATCATCGCTGTCGGACCATTGCTTGGAACTTATGGTCTCTTGACGGCTGTCATCGCCGCTGCGGCTGCGGTGGCGGAGCGTTTTATTATTGAGCAGACACCCTTGGGATCATTAGCAGCATTGTCTATGATGCTATTTACACCCTTACTAGCTGCAAGTTTACTGTGGCTGCGCCGACACCAATCTATTGGCGCTAGCGAACCAATCCGCGAGAGTTTAGCTACCGTGGCTGGCCCTCAAGCTTCTGACATTGTTATCAGCGCTATCGGCGACGGGGTAGTAGCCGTCGATGCGAAGGGCGTCATCACCTTGATCAATCCAGCAGCTCAGCAGCTAGTCGGTTGGGGTAATCAAGACGCCATCGGCTTGTCGTACAAATCAGTCATCAGGCTGATGGACCAGGACAATAATACCATCAAAGACAACGATAACGGCGACATCATTGCTCGCGTCCTCAACACCAACAACCCGCTCAAAACTGACGACTTCAAAATCAAGACTCAATCTGACAAAAATTTTATGGCTAGCATTTCAGTTAAGCCAATCAGTAACAAGCATAACGACGGCGCAGTGATCGTCTTTCGCGATATCACCGCCGAGCGCAGCGACGAGCGCCAGCGCGCCGAATTCATCAGCACCGCTAGCCACGAGATGCGTACGCCAGTTGCCAGCATTGAGGGTTACCTCGGCCTAGCGCTTAACCCGCAGACCGCCACCATTGATACGCGCGCTCGCGGTTATATTACCAAAGCGCATCAATCAGCCGAGCACTTGGGCCGGCTTTTTCAAGATTTGCTCGACATTAGCAAAGCTGACGACCATCGCCTCAGCAACAACCCAAAAATCGTTAATGTCATCGACTTCATCAAAGATATCGCCGACGGATTAACACCGAAGGCCGAAGAAAAAGGCTTAAGCGTCAACTTCGTACCATCGACTAGCGATGTTTCTAGCAAGGAGGTCCAGAACCGCCGAATCAACCCGATTTTATATGCTAATGTTGATAACGACCACCTCCGCGAAATCGTCCAAAACTTGATTGAAAATGCTATCAAGTACACGCCGTCGGGCAGTATCACCGTTGACGTAACTAGCAACAACGACCAGGTGACGATAAGTGTCGCCGACACTGGCATCGGCATCCCGCCCGAGGACGTCAGCCACCTCTTCCAGAAGTTCTACCGCGTCGATAACAGCGACACCCGCCAGATAGGCGGTACTGGGCTGGGCTTATACTTGTGCCGGCGGCTAGCCGAGACTATCGGCGGGCGGTTATGGGTTGAAAGCGAATATCAGCACGGCAGTACATTTTTCTTGGCTATTCCGCGAGTCGATCATGTTGCTGCCACTTTTCTAAATGATAACAGCGAAACCGAAAATAACGCCAGCATTGACAAGTTATCAGCCGAAGACATGCTAGCTAGCAATGCGCCAGAAATTCTAGCGGTTGCGCCAGCGGCTGCCGAGTTTGAGCAAACGCCGCTTGACGCACCAACACCAACAGCTCCGACTCAGACCTTCACCGATACCGGCTTACTCAACTATTCGCCGCCGCCAGCACCCAAACCAGACGATTTAAACCAAAACGCGGCCAGTACAACCAAGCAATTTACCAACACGCCGCTTAGCGATATTGAGGCCGCACCCGACAAATACGCTGAACAATTGCGCAACGAAATCAAATTAAACGTCCCGCCGCGGCGAAATTAAAACTATAGGGTATAGCATTTTTAAACCATAACCGTTAAAATAGGGGTAAGATGACAAAAATATTACTAGTAGAAGACGACAAAAGCCTCAGCGAGATTTATAGTGTACGGCTGCGCGCCGAGGGCTACGACATATTATCTGCCAGCGACGGCGAACAAGCCTTGGCGTTTGCCATCAAAGAAGTACCCGACCTAATAATTAGCGATGTTATGATGCCGAATATCAGTGGCTTCGACATGCTGGATATTCTACGCAGCACCACCGAGACACGCGGTATTCACGTCATTATGATGACTGCTCTGTCAAGCGATGAGCAACGCCAACGCGGCATGGCGCTCGGTGCCGACCGCTATCTAGTCAAATCGCAAGTCGGCATCGAGGACGTCGTTCGCACCGTCCATGAAGTTCTCGGCGACGCCTCAGTACCGGCCGACACGCCAGCGCCTCTTGTCAACGAGCCAAAACGAGCTACTATCGAGCCTGGTCCTAGTGCTAGGTCGACGGAGCCAGCGCCAGCTAACAATTCTCCAGAAAAGGCTGAAAGCGATAATACTAAAGCGAATGAACTAAATCCAAACCCCGAAACTCCAGGGGGCCCAGCTTCTAGTTCTAATCCAGCAACCAACTCGGCCGCTCCAACACCGGCTAACCCAGCGCCGACCGATACGGCGGCAGCCACCGCTACAACGGTGCCTGCCAGTACTACCGCAGCGGCAACTCCAACCGCCCCTCAACCAGCACGGCCAGCACCAGCAGCTATTACCGCGGCTCCATCGGCACAGCAGCCAAATCCGCTAGTTGCCGCACCGCGCGAAACTCCAGTAGCTAGCGCGCCTGCCGCCGCCACTAACATCCCAGTCACTACTCCGGCTAATCCAGTACTCAGCCAAGCTGCACCCGCAGCCACTTTGCCGCCGCCAGCTAGCGCGGCAACTGCGCCGAGAACTAGCACTTTGCCACAGCCAATCGCGCCGTTTTCAACTAACCGGCCAGGTTCGTCAGGCCGAGTGATCCAGCCAATCACCCCAACTGATCAAGAACCAATTGATTACACTGCTCGCATGAGCGAGGAGCTAGCTACTTATCAAAACCTTAACACTATCCCGGCACCACAGGCCAATCCTACGAATGTGTTCCCTCAGGCCGCACCAGCAGCAACCCCTGCGGCCGCGCCGACTCCAGCGCCAGCTGCACCCAAGCCAGCTTCTATAGCAACAAATCCAGCGCCATCAGTAGCGCCGACTTCACCGTCTGCCAGTACTACCGCAGCGATACCTCCAACCGCCCCTCAACCAGCGCAGCCAGGACCAGCAATCACTCCTACTGCACCAGCGTCGACTATACCTCACATAATGCCAGGCCCAGCTGCAGTTGCTACGCCAATCAGTAATATGACCGCATCAGCTAGTGGCGCTTTGAATAATCCTTCCGCGCAGCCTGCACTTAATGCCACACCGCCAGCTATACCAGCACCAAACACTAGCGCACCAGAGCCAGCTGCACCATCAGCAGCACCAGCCTCTTCCGATGAAGCCGGGTTAAAGTTTGAAGAAACCGCAATTTCCTCAAGCCAACCAAAATAATCGTCTTATGGTAAGCCAAAAATCAGCTAGTGGCACCAAAACGATTCGCCTCAATAAATTCTTAGCACTCCAACTCGGTATCTCGCGGCGCGAAGCCGACAATCTCATCTCGACAGACACCGTCACTATCAATGGTAAGACAGCGACGCTTGGCACCCGTCTATCACCAACCGACACCGTCAAAGTCGCGGGCCGCGACATCAGCTCTCATGCTATCAAGAGGGTCTACATCGCTCTCAACAAACCAGTCGGTTATGTTTGCTCGCGGTGCCAGCAGGGCCACGCGCCGACAATTTATTCATTATTGCCGCGCGATTTACATCACCTCAAGCCAGTCGGCCGCCTTGACAAGGATAGCTCTGGCTTGATTCTGCTGACCAACGACGGCGATTTTGCTCACCGCATGACCCACCCGAGTTTTCGCAAGACTAAAATTTACAAAGTCCGCCTCAACCGGCCGCTTGAGCCGCTACACCAGCAGATGATTAGCGATTTTGGCGTCAACCTCGAGGACGGTCGCAGTCAGCTGGCTCTAGAGCGCCTCGACGATAGCCGCCTCAACTGGCAAGCCATCATGAGCGAAGGCCGCAACCGCCAAATCCGCCGTACCTTTGCCGCGCTCGGCTACACAGTCGTGCGACTACACCGCGTACAATTCGGCAATTATTCGCTTGACAACATGAAACGAGGGGAGTGGCAGAGTATTTCCGCTAGTTAATCTCAAATTAAGTTGTCTTAATATACCTATCTTGGATTATAATAAATACTATGTGTATGCCAAATCCCGACCCAACTCCTCATTACCAACTGACCAACCACGCCAACGACTCAATATCTTGGTTATTCAACCCACTGCACAAGCGCACATTATGTTTTGACGAGAATAGTAGTTTTTACTCTGTAGCCAGCGCACCGAGAACAATCTCGTTTGGACCGCACGCTGAATACGGCATTGACGTCTGCGCACTTGGTCTTGAGATAATAATTATCGCAGCCTGTTTCATTGGCTGGCGAAATTTGCGGCGTTCAAAACATAAAAATAATGATGAGTCCTCCGCGTCGTGGAAGGCTTTCGCCGAATGGATATTTCTAGTAGCGGGCGGACTATTCTTGACGGCAGTATTACTATCGACACTGCATAACGCCATTTCAATCGGCTTATTGTAAATTCTGCTATACTGCTAGCGCTCGCCAAATCAACTCACCTCTGTTATAATTAAGTTAATTATGGCAACCAAACTTCCTACTGTCGCTATTATCGGCCGCGCCAATGCTGGTAAAAGTTCGCTATTCAATCGCATCATGCGTTCGCAGCAAGCCATTGTTGCCCGCGAAGCCGGCACTACTCGCGACAATGTCATCGGTAAAGCGTCATATCAAGGCCGTGAATTTTGGCTAGTTGACACCGCCGGCCTCAAGCCCGCCGAGGACGAATTCGAAGCCAGCATCCAAGACCAAATCACCGAGGCTGCCGAAGCCGCCGACGTCATTCTCGTGGTCGTCGACAGTACCAAATACCCTAGCGACGAAGACCGCCGCGTCGCCAAAACCGCCTTAAAGAGCCGCAAGCCCGTCATTCTCATCACTAACAAAATCGATCTGAAAGGCAGCCTACCTGATAGCGAATTCTTGCGCCTCGGCATCAAATCAATCATTCGCACCTCTGCCGAACACAACTCTGGTATCACCGACATTCTTAGTGAAATTTGCCAGCACATTCCCGCTAAAAAGCAAACCGAGCCCAGCGAAACTCTCAAAATCGCCCTTATCGGCCGGCCAAATGTCGGTAAATCTAGCCTGTTTAATACACTGGCTGGCAAGCAGCAAGCCATCGTTGCCAGCCGCGCCGGCACCACCCGCGACGTCAACCGCGTCCGCCTGCAATACCACGGGCAAGCGATTGAACTGCTCGACACCGCTGGTATCCGCCGCCAAGGCAAGCAAGAGATCGGCATCGAGAAGTTCAGCGTCTTGCGCACCCTCGCCGCCATCGAAGAGGCTGATATTTGCTTTTTACTAATGGATGTCAATGAGCTAGGCACCGCTCTCGACCAAAAGCTAGCTGGCATTATCGCCGAAGCAGGCAAGGGGCTAGCCATCGTCGTCAGCAAATGGGACATCGCTCTCGGCAAAGATGCCTACACCCGTGACGCGCTGGCACCAAAGATTTCGGCGCAATTCGACTTTACGCCGTGGGCGCCGTTAATATTTACCAGCTCGGTCACCGGCCAGAATGTTGCTAAATTGTTCGATTTAGCCCTCAGCATCAATGCACATCGCCAGCAAAAAACTACTACTCGTAAGCTTAACGATCTCCTGCAGCAATCAATTCAAAAGCATCCGCCAGCTGGCCTGAAAAACACTCACCCGAAGCTGCGCTACATCGTACAAACCGATACCAATCCGCCGTGGTTTGTCATCTACGGCAGCAACCTGAAATTCGTCCACTGGAGCTACAAACGCTACCTAGAGCGCCAAATTCGCGATGTTTTCGATTATACTGGTACGCCAATCAAACTATCTTTCCGCGACGAGAAACAGCTCAAATCCAACCGCGAACGCGTCGCCCGCGGCCTGGCGCCCGTCACCAAAGCTTACAAACAGGCCAAAAACGCCGAAAAATAGCTATAAACCATATTTTTGACAAAACCCCTTGATGTTTTGTTCTATTAGTGATATATATATATTAGCTTTTGTTGACAGATGTTTGACGTTTTGTCCAAAAGTGTATTTTGACAAGCAGTTGAGAATAGAGC
>CALISG010000028.1 GCA_938042065.1 uncultured Candidatus Saccharibacteria bacterium | reverse complement strand
CCCAGCTGAAACTGCAGCGTGCCAAACGTCTTTTGAAGCACGTCTTTATACATCGCCTCCATAAAGCGCATGCCCTGCTTCCAGTCCCAGTACGCAGCGTACCACTCCATGGCGACATGTTCTGGCAAATGCTCGTCGGAATAATTCTCATTACGAAAACGTGGCCCGAGGTCGTAAACCTTCTCAAACCCAGCGCCAATCAGGCGCTTGAGCGGCAACTCGTGAGAAATGCGCAAGTAAAACTGCTGGTCGTCCAGCGCGTCCATATGCGTCACAAATGGGTTAGCATCAGCACCGCCGGTGGTGTGTTCCAATACCGGCACATTCACCTCGGTAAAGCCGTGCTGGTTTAGATAATCGCGCGTCGCCTGCCAGAACTTGCTGCGGCGAATAAACCGCTGACGCACCTCTGGATTGACGTTCATATCAACATAACGGCGGCGGAAACGCTCTTCTTTGTTCTCGAGCTTTTCGGGCATCGGCCGTAGCGACTTAGTTAGTAGCCTTAGCTCACGCACGCCAACCGACCGTTCGCCAGTCTGCGTCGTCGTCATCACTCCGCGCGCCTCGACAAAGTCGCCCGTATCCAGAAGCTTCAGCTGTTTCATGCCCAATATGCCGCGGCTAGCGTCCAATTCTGCCACATCATCGCGCTGCAAATATAGCTGCACCTCACCACTCCCGTCGCGCAGTTTGATGAACGCCAGCTTACCAAAACTGCGAATTGAAGTGATGCGCCCCGCCACGACCACTTCCCGGCCCGCCAGCCCATCATAATGCGCCAAAACCTCGCCGCAGCCATGCGTCCGCTCCGACCGCGCTGGATACGGATCAACGCCTAGTTCTCGCAGGGTTTCTAATTTTCGCAAACGTTCGTTTCGATAATCTTGCAGTGTAGCCATAATTATTTATTATAGCACGCCCCTGTTAGTAGCTACGAAATTGCTTTGATTGCGTAGATAGTCTCGCCTTTGGGTGTGTTAATAGCGGCGGTATCGCCCACTACCTTATCAATTAGTGCCACGCCCAGCGGCGATTCGTCGCTAATTTTGCCATTCAGCGGATCGGCTTCAACCGGGCCAACAACCGTATATTCAAATATTTTACCGCCAGATTCAAGCGTCACTCGACTACCCAAACTAACTTTATGAGTGGTGCCGCCCTTGATATCCTCGGCGTTCTGCAAAATATCCTCAATCTCGGCAATACGCGTCTCGACTAGGCCTTGCTCTTCGCGCGCCTGATCATACTCGGCGTTCTCGCTCAAATCGCCGTAACCGCGCGCTTCAGCGATTTTCTCGGCAATCTCGCCGCGGCGACCCTTCAAGGCAGCTAGCTCTTCTTCAAGCTCTTTTCTTCCATCCTCGGTGATCTGATATGCTTTTTTCATGAGTTTTACTCCTTTCGTTATACCGCCCGAATTTTTCTCTGTCTAGAGAAACCCCAGCCCTCCAATACAAAATACTCAGATTAGTTCAGTGTAGCAAGCAACTCATCTGCCGTCAAGAGCCGTTGTTCGCCAGTCTGGCGCGTTGACACCTCCCATTTACCATCATCAAGCAAGCGATCGCTGACCGTCACCCGATACGGAATGCCCAGCAGTTCGGCATCAGCAAATTTAACCCCTGGACGCTCGTCGCGATCGTCATAGATAGTTTCGACCCCCGCAGATTGCAACTTCTGATAAAGTTCGTCAGCTGCAGAGCGCGACTGGCTGCCAATTTGCACCAGATATACTTTGGCGGGCGCAATATTCTCCGGCCAAACCAGCCCCTTGTCATCAGCAAATTTCTCAACAATCACGCCCATCACCCGGGTGATACCGATACCGTAGCTACCCATATAAGCATACTGCTCTACACCCTCAGCGTCAGTAAAGACCAAGCGCATTTCCTCGGACTTTTGCGTACCGAAGTTAAAGATATTGCCCACCTCGGCAGTTTTGACCCGTTCTAGCTCGCTGCGATTAATGCCTAGCTCCTTGACGGCTTCATCCAAAACCTCTTCGTTCACAGCAATATTTTTGCCGCGGTGCAGATAAATATAATCCTCGCCAGCGTCACAAATCGTCTGAAATTCGTGGCTAAATTTAGTGAAAGCTCCGCCCGAGGCAAACGTCACATACGTCTCATCGCCGATACCAAAGCGGTCGTAGCAGCGCTTGTAAGCCTCGATCGCGGCGTTATAATACTTATCCAAGTCTTCTTTGCTGGCATGTACCGAGTACATATCTTTCATAACAAACTCGCGGCCGCGCATGATACCGCTTTTGGCGCGCAGCTCGTTGCGCAGCTTGTTCTGGAACTGGTAAACGCTAATTGGCAAATCCTTATAGCTCTTCAGGTAGCCGCGCAGCAGTTCGACAATCGGCTCTTCGTGCGTCCAGCCAAAGCCGACATCAGTGCCGTCTTGCAGTTTCGATTTGAACCAAACATCGACCAACTCGTCGCTCCAGCGGCCAGTCTCTTGCCATAATTCCTTGCGCTGCAGTGTGCTCATCACCAATTCTTGGCTGTCAATTTTATTCATCTCTTCGCGGACAATTTGCTTGATATTCTCAACCACTTTTAGTCCCAGTGGCAAGTATGAATAAACGCCCGCCATCGTTTTATGCACGTAGCCAGCGCGAATCAGCAGCTGGGCGTTACGCGCCACTTCGTCAGCTGGCGCCTGCTTGATAGTTCGAGTAAAATTCTTACTTAGTCTCATAATATCCTCATTTTACCGTGAATCACGCATATCAACAAATTACCAAAACGCTGCCGCAACATAAACCGCATAAAAAGCCACGCTATTTTTGATTGCGTGCAGCAAAAAGCCAGACCAAATCGATCCGGTATATTCGCGCAACGTACAAAGCACCAAACTCAGCGCAAACGTATCAATACCAACATTCCACTGTCCATGCGCCACCCCAAAAAGCAAACTAACAAAAAATATGTTAGCTGCTACTGGCAGCTTCGCCGAACGCAGTTTGCCATACAGTATACCGCGAAAAATTAACTCCTCGCATAATGGCACCACTATCACCAGCACCACGAAAGCTATCGCTAGATCTAACGAAAACAGCCTGTCTGACACCCCAACATCCTGAGCTTGGTTTGGGTTAAACCCTGGTATAATGGCTTGTGCAACAAATGATAAGCTCACCGTCAAAGCAATGTAAGCTACCGCACCAACGATTGCCATACCGATATCGCGCCACTCAATCAACCGCTGCACACCAGCCTGTTTGGCTGATATTGCTTTTTTGATACGCCAAGCTACCGTGCAAACGGCGGCAATTGTCAAGACATGAACAAAACATTGCAAAATTAGATTAACCACTGATACATTAGCTTGCGCCAACCAACCCGTCCGCAATAGCAATCGCCCAACGCCAGCGACCGCATAAGCAGCCGCTACCATCGATACTGCCACCAGCAGCGTCCAGCCAATCCATGACAGTACCTGCCGCCGAGAAAAGCGAAGTTTATTCAGCTGCAGCTTACCCACCCGCCAGCGTTTCATTTGAATAGCTTCCCGACGTCAGAAATCGTTACTAATATTATCAATACTATCAAAACCAAGAAGCCAGTACCATGAATTTTTTCCTCGGTATCTTTGCGGAGCGGTTTCTTTATTAAGCGGAACAAAGCCGTCACAAACCACCGCCCGCCATCAAGCGCCGGAATTGGCAAGATATTCATCACTGCCAGTGACAAAGCGATTAGTCCAGCAATCATTAAGACATAGCGGCCGCCAGCCTCGCCAGCCGCCGGAAACAACATGCCAAATATCGTCACTGGACCGCCAACACTATTGCCAACTGTTGCTAATTTTTGATTAGCCTGCTGCTGCGCCTGGTCGTTCGGCACGATTTTCATAGCCAGCCCTGTCAAGCCGTCATAAACAACTTGCCCAAGCCCTTGAATAGTTATCCCAGTCAATTGAGTAGTCAGCCCTACGCCGACAATTGGCGCCGACCAAGTCGAATGCATCAAAATTTCTTGTGACAAGCTAGCGCCCAGATAACCGCGCTTGTCATCATTGCTAGACCGCAATGTTACAGGCAGCACTGCCTCTCGGCCGTTTCGCGAGTAGCGAATCTTGACTGTTTTGCCTTTGTCGCGAGCTAATCTCTTGGTCAGCTCATCTGGAGTTTTAATATTATCGTCGTCAACCGACAGAATATCGTCGCCAGTTTTTAATCCGCTTTTTTGTGCCGGCAAGTCGTTCTCGACACCGGCTATCTTGACTTCTTTGCCTGAAGTTGTCGTGTCGCTAGCCACGGTGAATTGATTAGCGACAAGCGGCGGCATACCCCACCACGCCAAAATCGTAAATATCAACACCGCACTCAGCCAGTTCACTACTACGCCAGCCAGCAAGATTTGTGTTTTTTGCCAAAATGTTGCTGCGCCGTAATCGCCAGGCTGCTTATCATCGTCGTGCTCGCCTTGCAGCTTAACGAAACCGCCTAGCGGCAGCCAGTTAATACTGTAATCGACATTTTTGCCCAAAAAACTTTTCTTGACCTTCTTCTTATAGGCTGCCGGCGGGAAGCCAATACCAAACTCCTCAACACGCACACCGTAACGCCGCGCCACCAAAGCATGGCCCAACTCGTGCGTCACCACTAAAATAGTCAACACAATTATACCAACAATGATACCAAAAACTAAACTCATTTTACCCTCCAAACCGCCGCGAACGTTTCGCGTACTCATTTAGTATAGCGGTTATGTCGCGTTTTGTCATATCTGGCCACGATTTTTTAACAAAAATTAGCTCGCTATAAGCACTGCGCCACAGCATAAAATTACTTAGCCGCTGTTCGCCGCTGGTGCGCACTATCAAGTCGCATGGCGGCACATCTGGCGTATACAAAAATTGCTCAAAGATTTGCGCCGTTACTTTTTTGTGTGTTGAAAGCGTTTTGCGCAAGGTGTTGACTGCATCTATAATTTCCTGGTGCCCACCATAGTTAAACGACAAAATCGCCGTGCCGTGCGTCAAATCTTTGGTGGCCGCTTCGGCCTCGTCAATCGCTTTTTTGACTCGGCGGCTGAGACGCACACGCGTCCCCGCCACCCTTAGTCGTATACCGTATTCAACGAAAATATGTAAATCGCGCGTCAACATTTGCACCACCAAATCCATCAAATGCTTAATCTCCGGGCCACTACGATGCCAGTTCTCGGTACTAAAAATATACGCACTGACATACGGCACGCCGCGATCGATAGTGTCGATGATAATTTCGCGCAACTTTTCATAGCCAGCGCTATGCCCTTCTTGCGCTGATAGACCCTGAGCTTTTGCCCAGCGGCGATTGCCGTCGACAATGAAGCCGACGTGTACTGGCAGTACTTTCTCGCTCATTAGATGGTTAGAATATCCTTTTCTTTGTCCTTGAAAGCGGCCTCTAGCTTGTCTTGGAATTCATTCATCAAGCGATCAAATTCTTTTTCAATCATTTTAAGATCGTCCTCGCTCAGCTCTTTAGCTTCCTTCATTTTTTTGGCGTCCTTGATACCGTCTTGGCGAATGTTGCGCAAAGCGATTCGCGCTTCTTCTAATTTTTCTGACGCTTGACGAACCAGCTGCTTGCGGCGCTCCTCAGTCAAGGCTGGTACTGGCACGCGCACTACCCGGCCATCGTCGCTCGGATTAAAACCAAGACTCTGATCGTTACGAATCGCCGCCGCGATATTTTGCAAATTGCTTGGATCAAAAGGTGTCACCAGCAACATTTGCGCCTCGGGAGCTGTCACGTTGGCCACCTGATTGAGCGGCATGCTAGCACCGTAAGCTTCAACCATCACACCCGCTAGCATACCTGGATGCGCCCGGCCAGTGCGAATCTTGCGCAGCTCCTCGCCAAAGTGCTCAAATGCACCTGTCATTTTTGCTTCATATTCATCTGTACTAAACATATACTCTCCTTTACTCTATTGTAACATCAAACGCTAATTTATCTGCGCTACTCCTAGCAAACTAGCCCGCCGGTCAAATCCTCGGCGCAAGCGATACGCCTGGCGAAAATCCGGCGAGCCATCGACTTCTTGATAGGCATTCTCATCGAAAATCAGCCACACATCTAGCGGATAGTGCGGCCGTTCGGCTACCCGTGGCATCACTGTATGATACAAGCGGAAAAACGCATCAGTCGTGTGATATGGCATATATGGCACGAATGCTCGCCCCAAAACCTCCGGCTCGCTGCCATCCCGGTTTAGCGGCAAGCCGCCAGTCTCGCGAATCCGTTTAATAAACGCCGCCCGCCCTGCCTCGTTAGTAAATTTGCGCGATTGCAGCCCGCAAACGATAATATCTTGATACATGAAACGATGCAAAAACACTATATCCACATAGCGCGAAATCTCGTAAGTCTTGGTGCGATTCGGCCCCATGCCAACGAAAGGATTGTCGGCAAAATCATATCTATAAGCTGGAATATCAATATGAATAATTCCGTCCGTATCCTCGCTCAGTTGATCTCGCAAGGTATTCAACTGGTCATCAAGATCTTTGCCATTATCAATCCGCTCGTGGTCTTGAAAAACTTCACTTTCTGGCCGCAAATCAATATTATCCAGCTCGCTCGCACGCTCCCGCTCGCCGCCGCTTGGTTTCTCGCGGTTGCTATAAAAGTCAAAACTACCAGATTCAAAATTGCGCATCTACATTCCGCCGTTGATTGCTCATGCTTTTATCATACCAAAATAACCGCCATATTTCAGCGGTTATATTGGTTGTATAAGACGTAGGTTTATTCGCCGCCAAGCTCGATACGCTTGAATTGGCTAACGCGTACATTCTCGCCGCGCAGTGCTACTTGCTCTTTGATCAGCTCGCCGACGGTTTTGCTATCATCAAGTACGAAAGCTTGCTCAGACAGGACTTGTTCGGCAAAATATTTTTTGAGTTGTCCTTCGACAATTTGCTCGCGCATATTCTCTGGCTTATCTTGCAAACTGTCGCTTGCCAAAAACTCCTGCTTTTTCGCTTCGTAAACGTCGCTCGGAATATCCTCGACTGTTGCATATTTTGGTGCCATCGCTGCAATCTGCATAGCAATTTGGTGCGCAAATTCTTTGAATTCTGGCAAGCGCGCCACGAAATCAGTTTCGCAGTTGACCTCGACAACCACGCCGATACGACCCGAGTGCACGTAGCTCTCAATCAGACCTTCGCGCGTCTCACGGTCGCCTTTTTTCTCGGCCTTGGTCAAACCTTTCTTGCGCAGCGCTTCGAGAGCTTTATCGAAGTCGCCCTCGGCTTCAACTAGCGCTTTTTTGGCATCGGTCAGGCCAATACCGCTTAATTCTTTCAGCTTTTTAATGTCTTCAATTGATACGCCCATCCTATTTCTCCTCTTTTTTAGTCTTGCCTTCGTTCACTGCTGCTACAAAGTAATCTAGCAACAATTGCAAACCTTTAATCGCATCGTCGTTGCCTGGTATTGGATATTCAACTTTGCTCGGGTCGGCATTCGTATCAGCAATTGCCACCACTGGGATACCGAGATTTTTTGCTTCAGCAATAGCATTTTTATCAACCAGCATATCGAGCACGATTAAAGCGCCAGGCTTACCACTCAATTCTTTGATACCGCCGTATTTGAAGTTCAAACTATCGATTTCTTCTTGGTAGCGCTGAACTTCTAGCTTATTATAGCGCTTCTCGAGATCGCCGTTGTCCATGCGGTGCTCGAGGTCGCGCAACTTCTTGATCTGTGCATTGGTAGTTGTAACATTGGTTAGCATGCCGCCGATCCAGCGATTCACCACAAACGGCTGGCCAGCCGACTCGGCAGCCGCTTTGACGATATCTTTGGCCTGCTTTTTGGTACCAACAAACAAAACTTTTTTGCCGCTCGCGACCGTCTTGGTAATAAACGGTAAGGCTTTGTCTAGCGCCTCAACTGTCTTCGCCAAATCAATAATATGGCTATCCTGGCGTTTTGAGTGAATATACGGCGCCATCTTCGGGTGCCAACGGCTAGTTTTGTGTCCAAAATGAACACCAGCCTCAAACAAAGCTTTCATGTCTACTGCTACAGACATTAGTTTACTCCTTTTCCTCGCCCGCTGCTTTTGGAGCTGCAACGAGCTGTATCGTTAAAATTATTTCAAACTTAGTGTAACATTATTGGCTATTTTTTTCAACAGCAAAAGGATTTCTCGACGGTCTATTTATACCAGACACCAGCGCCAGAGACTTTGCTAATTGTTCTAGAGAATCGCAATTAGAACAATCGGCAAATTGGCTGGTATCAACTTTAGAAGAGAATAATAAATAAGCCTTCTCCTCATCATCACCATAGTCTTTGTTGTCGACTAGCTCGCGTACGACAAAGATGTAACCCCCCTTAGTGGCGACTAACCACCCTTTTCTATCGCCACCCTCTTCGCGGACAACACCAACCATGCGGTGATTCACTCCATCGCCATCATCGTCTTCTTCTACATTAGTTCTTATAACTAAACCTGTTTCTTCATTTTTAAAAAATGATTCACCAGGCTGCAAGCTAATGATATAGCCTTCTATCTCTTTTATTCTTTCTCTGATCAATTCTGGATCGCACTTATCGGTATCTGGTGATAAGCCAAGAAACATTTCTGTCATACCTCGCCTCCTAATGTCATATTAGCATTTTCTTCGGACACCAGAAAACCCGCCACGCTAGTTACTAAGGTATTTTTCGTTCTCTTCCAAAATACCTTCTCTAGCCAGCTAGCAATTCTATTATAACCGGGAACGTTCATTTCAATAAGTACATCCTCTATCATACGATTCAAGGGTACAACCGACCTCAAATTAGCCTCCCCATCTTGTACGTTTATATACGCATCTTCTGGCGGAGCATGTACGGCTAAACCTTTGTCCAAACAAGAGAGGCATTCCGCCAGGCTTGCTTCTCCGTCAAAACGACGAGCGCCAGAGCACGACATCAGATTGATATTTCGCAAACCATCATCGCCTGCTTTTATCATATTAATGAACATAATTATAGGACTCTGTCTCAACTCATCGGTATTTCTCGGTAGATTATAGCCAGAAGCTAGTAGCAGTCCTTTGATATCGCCATGACCAGCAATAGTCAACCGATTGATAGTATCAATGCCTATGCTTTGCAGCGCAGCAACTCTATCCTGAACGTCTTTAGCAGAACCTACTTCGATGGGTATAATATCCGAAGACTCTGTACGTCTGAAATTTTTAAAGGCGCCATTATGATCGCCCGATTTGCCAATTAGAACAACCGACCACGACTTTTCTTCACCCTTACCATTCACCAAATCAACCATGCTATCTAACGTTTGCAACGACCAGCGAGAAAAAATTGCTATCCCAAGTTTATCATGCAGTTTAAG
Organism: uncultured Candidatus Saccharibacteria bacterium; assembly: GCA_938042065.1. Taxonomy (GTDB): domain Bacteria; phylum Patescibacteriota; class Saccharimonadia; order Saccharimonadales; family Saccharimonadaceae; genus Saccharimonas. Next base: position 11,856 of record CALISG010000028.1, on the reverse strand, counting down.
CACATTATCGCGGCCCAAATGCTCCATAGCTCTTATATACTCCATATAATCTGTTTGACCTTCTTCCGTCATATAGACTTCCCCTATATTAATCGTCCCATATTGTCCTATATATTTACCGTATTCATCTATGACAGATTTAGCCGATTCGTCATCGCCAAGCAGTACTCTATTACACATTTCATACCGCCATATCATCCGTTCGTAATCGCTATTTTCAAAATCAATATTTTTCTTATCTACGATACGACCGCCGCTATCATGAAACTCCTCTCTAGCAGCCTGGGCGCAACGATACACTGTACCATTACCCGATTCAAGCATCCATTTTACATACTCGCTACAGACATCCGGATACTCAAGCAAATCGTCTGGCCAATCGACTAATGGTACGTCGGCAATTTCTTCAACTAGTTTGATAGCTTTACTTATAGCGGAACGCTCTTCTCGCGACCGTTCGTCTCTAGCTAGGCAGACATTCCTAATGGTTCTATCGAGATATCCTTTATATTTTACCTTCAATTCTGCCAGGTCGCCTTTGCGCATTTCATCTATATCATCGCACAACCTTCTGAAGAAGTCGCGACGTCTACTATACTCGTCGTCCTCAGTGCTTACAGCTTCTATTTCTAGCGGCGTTTGTGCAGGGTAATATTCAGGTGTTTTGTCATTTGTCATTTTTGTTTCTGTTACGTATCCATCGTAATTATACACTATTTTTGCTAATATTCACCTTTTTTGTTATGCTTACATCATGAAAGAACGCTTTCGCAAGATTTCGTCGCGCGCCTCAACGCTGGCTGGGTCGGCTGGCGTGTTTATCCTAGCAGCCGCTTCAATAGCTGTTTGGTTTATCACCGGGCCAATTTTCAACTTCTCTGACACCTGGCAGTTAGTTATCAACACTGGTACGACGATTGTCACTTTTTTGATGGTGTTCTTGATCCAAAATACTCAAAACCGCGATAGTCGTGCTATTCAGCTTAAGCTTGATGAACTAATCCGCTCCACCAAAGGCGCCCGCATGCGCTATGTTGGATTAGAAGACTTCAGCGACGAAGATTTAGCTGACATCGAGGAAGAAATTCGCGCTATTACCCAGCTACCGGCCTCGCAGCGCGCACTGCGCAAACTTCACGACAAAATCAGCAGCGAAAAGGAACGCCGTAGCAACGAAAAGCGCCGCAAAACTCATTTTTGACAGACAGATAGATTTTTGTTAAAATACTACAGTTATGAAAAGCAGTATTCACCCACAGGACTATCGCCTGGTCGTATTTAGCGACGAACAAGCAGGCTTCGCGTTCTTGACTCGCTCAACAGCGCAATCTACCGAAACAATCAAGTGGAAAGACGGCCAGACTTACCCGTTGGTCAAAGTCCACATTTCGAGTAAATCACATCCATTCTTCACTGGCGAAGAAAAGATCATCGACACCGAAGGCCGCGTTGACCGCTTCAAGGCCCGCCAAGCCGCCGCGAAGGCCCGCCGCGAAGCTCTCGTCAACAAAGCAAAAAAGGCTAACGCCGCCGCTGCCGCCAAGGCTCAGCAAGCTGCCGATGACAAAACCAGCGACAACAACGCCAAACCAGCCAAAACATCCAAAAAAGCCAAGAAACAGGTCGACAAGAAAAACTAGACGCCATCAATCACATAATAAAATATCGCTGATATCTGTCAGCGACATTTTATTTTTCTTGCCCGCCAGCTTCCTCATACCCAAATGCGTCTATCAGAATACGCTCCCTAATTCCACTATACGGCATGATAATTCGATTCCCAGCGGCGTCAGTTAGCGCAATAAACTGATTACCTTTAGAATCCTCACCTGCTCCAGGAAAAGTTATGGTCTCTTTAGTGTATAAACCTATTCCACGCGCTCGTCTTTCAATATCAGCAGGGTCGCTCAATTCATCGCCCCTAGACAACACTAACCCTACATTTGCAAGCGATCCCGTAGCTAGCACCTCAGAAAAACCAGCCGATTTCAACAATCTTTTACTATCAGCTGTCATACTGATCACATCTGGTACGGTTAACCCCATATCGCGGGCAACCGCACCGTAATATAGCGATCGTACAAAATCTATATCACCTTGCCCATCTTCATTCCCATCACCTTCTCCTAGGACCGTTTTTCTTAAATGACTCTCCAGGGCTGGATGTTGATAATTAGTTAATCTATTATCATCCGCTAAAAATACCATTACATCTAGACTATCTACCTCACCTTTAGCCCTAATATGTCCCCCGCCAACATTCACAACTTGCCACGGCTTTAGCGGCAGCAGACCTTCCGGTATTCTGTAAGTTTTAACGGGGGCAGCTACTGGCAATAAAGTTGTGCATAACAACTCGCTCGCAGCAGGCTCCGACGGGTTATCAATCTACCTACTCATCTTTCTATTATACATTAAAACGCTTATTTCGTCAATATATGCTATAATTTTATAAGTTATGGCAAAGATTTCTCTCGATTTAGACGCCTTGAAAGCCGAACGCGCTCGCCTCGGCGATTTTTTAGCAAGTCCCGACGCTTACAGCTCGCCAGATTTTACTACCAAGAACAAACGTTTCGCCGAGCTAGAAACCATTATTACTACCGCTAGCGAACGCGATACTATCGAGAAACAGCTAGCGGAGGCAAAAAATCTAGCCCAGGGCAACGATGAATTAGCCGAACTAGCCAAAGCAGAGATTCCCGAGGACGAAGCTAAAATCGCCGAACTCGACGATAAGTTATTCATATTACTAACACCCAAAGACCCGAACGACGAGAAAAACATCATCATCGAGATCCGCGCTGGCGCTGGCGGCGACGAAGCGTCATTGTTCGCAGCGGAGTTATACCGCATGTACTTGCGCTGGTGCGAGGCCAACGGCTATAAAACCGAGCTGATTAGCGAATCTGCCAACGATTCCGGCGGATACAAAGAAGTCATTTTCATGGTTAAGGGCGACGCGCCATATGCCAAATTGAAATTTGAAGGCGGCGTCCACCGCGTCCAACGCGTCCCGGTCACTGAAAGCCAAGGCCGTATTCATACTAGCACTGCCACCGTCGCTGTCCTGCCTGAAGCCGAAGAAACTGATATCGATATCAACCCGAATGACCTGCGCGTCGATATTTACCGCTCCAGCGGTCACGGCGGCCAAAGTGTCAACACCACCGACTCGGCGGTACGCGTTACTCACCTGCCAACTGGCATAATAGTTACCAACCAAGACGAGAAGTCACAAATCAAGAACCGCGAAAAAGCCATGAGCGTGCTGCGCTCGCGCTTACTACAGATGAAAATTGACGAGGAAAATGCCAAGCTAAGCGCTGAACGGCGCTCATTAGTCGGTACTGGCGACCGCTCCGAAAAAATCCGCACCTACAACTTCCCGCAGGACCGTATTACCGACCACCGCATTCATTATAGCCGCAGCAACATCCCCGCCGCCATGAACGGAGACATCAACGATTTAATTGAACAGTTGCAAGCTTACGAACGAGAACTAAAAGCGCAAAACGCCGACCAACAATGATCTATCGCCGCCTCGCTCCTGAGCGCATTAAGTTCGTTTGACCGCCACAAACTTGCATTTTATACTATTCGTATGAATATATCGGCATGGCTTGATCACGCAATCAAACAATTACGAGAAATTGGCGTCGATTCTGCCAGACTAGATACAGAACTTATCTTGGCTAATACGCTGCGGAAAAATCGTACCTACCTACACGCTCATCCCGAAAGCAACATCGATCCGCGACGCGTTGATATTGCTAATGCTCGGCTGCGTCTGCGTCTAGAACGCGTACCGCTTGCTTATATTTTAGGCTACCGCGATTTTTACGGCCGAAGATTTACGGTATCGCCGCAAGTTTTAGTGCCTCGTCCAGAATCAGAAGCCATCATAGAGCTGCTAAAAGAACTTGATGTTTCTGGTAAGCTATTAGATGTCGGTACCGGCAGCGGCTGTTTGGGCATTACCGCAAAGCTAGAAATCCCAGGACTTAACGTAATTTTATCTGATATTAGCCAGCCAGCCTTGCGCGTTGCCCGCCAAAACGCTGAAAAATTTCAAGCCGACGTCGCTCTGATAAAAAGCAATTTGTTGCGCGCTGTACCCGGCAAATTCGATATAATTATCGCTAATTTGCCATATGTCGACCGCTCATGGCAGCGCTCGCCCGAGACTAATCATGAACCAGCATTAGCACTCTTCGCCAAAGACGAGGGATTGGCACTAATCTACCAACTGATAGACCAGCTACCAGTACATTTAAATCCTGGCGCCCTAGTGTTTTTAGAAGCCGACCCGCAGCAGCACGGTGCAATAATAGCCTACGCTGGTTCGCGCCAACTGCGGCATAAGCTAACACGCGGCTTTATCGTCGTACTGCAAGCATAATTTACTATTCTTGATAGGCCGCTAGCGTCGCTTTGATATTTATCGTTTTACCGCTGCGCATCACCGTCAAATCAATAGTATCGCCCGGCTGATACTGCCCGAGAACGCTTGATAAATTACCTCGCGCGCCCAATTCAGTACCATTAACCTTGGTAATGATATCCTTGTCTTGAATACCAGCTTTAGCGGCCGGGCTGTTAGCGGTAACACCAACGTCTTCGCTGCGGCCGCCAGTCACGTACGCGCCATATTTTGATGGCAAACTATAATGCTTGGCTATTTCCGGCGTGATATCCGTGTAATTGACGCCCAGATACGCTCGCTGCACGCCTTTGCCAGCCAAAACTTGCTGGATTGTACCTTTTGCTGCGTTAATCGGGATCGAAAAGCCAATTCCTTCAGCATTCGAGGCTACCGCTGTATTAATACCGATAACCTGCCCGCTGTAGTTAATTAACGGCCCACCAGAATTGCCAGAATTAATAGCCGTATCGGTTTGCAGCATATCAGTCAGAGATTCCCGCGAATTACCGCTGCTATCGCTCGCTGAGACCGCCCGGCCCTTACCAGAAATAATACCTTTAGAAACGGTGTTCTGATACTGCCCTAGCGCATTACCGATAGCAATAACGTTCTGTCCGACTCGGGCTGTCGACGAGTCGCCTAGTGCTGCTGGTGTTAAATTATTAACGTCTTTGATCTTTAAGTAAGCCAAATCATTCAACGGATCGGCACCAACTAGCGATACCGCGTCGTAAGTCGACCCGTCCGAGGCTACAATCGTAACCGACTGCGCGCCTTCTACAACATGCTTATTAGTAAGAACAAAGCCATCTTTACTGATAATAATACCCGTACCGGCCGCCTGCACCTGGCGAGAACCGCCAAATAGCGATTGTGACTTAGTATTGGTGACTATCGACACCACGCTTGGCGAAACTTTATCAATAATATCAGAAACAGAAGCCTCCTTGCTATCAGCCGCCAGATTACCATCAACGAAAGTATTCAGAGAATTGCGGCCTCCTCGCATTAGCAGCGTACAAGTTATGCCGCCAGCCGCCAAAATAATCGCCGCAATCACGATAGAGATCGCTAACCAAATCGTCTTCTTCTGGCAAGGTTTAGTAGACGCAACAACCCGAGGCGGCAGCGGCTGTGAGTCTGACGATCGCAGCGTAGCATTTTCCTGCTCATTATTCATCAGAAACCTCCTCTATTCGATAATTTGATCATATCCATTATACTTACTATGCGCATACAGTCTTAAAGAATCCTTAAAAATCCGCTTAACACCCTACAAAGCATCACTGCCGCTCAAAACCGCAAAGATATACGCCACAACCATCGTCATTGCCGTTAATAATATCGGCATTGCAATATCAGCGAAGCGAACTTCGCCGTGTTTATGATAGCTGCGCGCTGTCCGCTCGGCCACGAAACCCATCAATACTGCAAATATAGCGAACTGCGACACCTTGATAGCAGCCAAACCAGGAACGGTATAAGCAATCATCCAATAATACGAGATCCAGCCGAGTTCAGCGCACACTGTTGCTGCTGCTATCGCGTAAAGATTAGTGCTGATTCCCTCGTAGCGGCTAGCTACATGCCGCGCTGACGCATAAGCAATCACCCAAACAATTGCTACGAAATAAAACGAATCCCATGAATAAGCTGTCAACGACAGTGTCACTAGCCCCAAGAACAGCGCAGTACCAGCCTGAATAACCGCATACGTGTATTTTGAGCGCTGCTTGATAAATAGCAGCCAGACAATATGCAACGCTGTTAGCCCCAGCTGAAGTATCATGTACCCGCCCGACAGCCAAATTAACAGCGCAAAACTAACGCCAACTATAATATCCACCAAATTAGACAAAACATTAGCCGCCCAAAAACGCGGCCTTACCGACAAAATCCGCCATTTGCCAAGCGCCACCAGCAGCAAAGCAAAAATTGGCGAATTAGTTACATAAATAGTTCCAAACACCGCCAGCGCCAGTAAAATATTAAGCGATGCATAAGCCAGCGAGCTTGCCTTAGAGCTATACTTATGCTTTTTTGTTGAACTCATACCGCTTAATTATACCACCTTAGTATTGTTTCCATAACCCGCCTACTCGCCGACATTCGGCTTAACTGCTATGATAATAACGTAGTCTACCTCTGCATTATATTTGACGCCTGGCACGCTCTGTACCGCTTCTGGGGCAGTGCCGTAAAGCGACTGCAGTTTTACAGACGTAGCTGTCTTGGCGCGCGTTGAGACTTTATATATCTTGTTACTAGAATACGAGCCGTTTTGCGGCGCATTACCGACAGTACTAACCGTCATGCCAAGCTCAGTTAATTTATCGGCTTGTTTTTGCGCCACGCCTGATACGCCAGTAGCATTAAGTACAACGACGTTAGCATTTTCTTTAGTGATATCTGTCGCATAGAGGTTTTTCTTAACGAAAGCCCGCAGCTGACTGTAGTCATACGTTCCGGCCGTCGGCACCACCGAACTAGCGCCGCCGTACGTGCCAGTTGTCAAGATAGCCGGCTCGGCATCAATTAAGCTGACGCTTTTGATATTATCGCTTTTGATGTCGTGTACTAGCTCGACCAGCGTACGTACTTCGCTCTTTTCGAAATTAGTTCGTAAATTCTTGCCAATCGCGTCGATAATACCAGAAATTTTAGTAAAATCTGCCAGCGTGCCAGCACTTAAGGCCTTGTCGCGAATAGCAACCATAATCTTTTGCTGATTTTTTTCGCGGTCGAAATTAGACTGTTCGAAACCGTACGTTGGCGCTCGGTCACCGCGCGCCATCGCCAAATACAGCGCATGCTCGGCATCTAATTCTACTTCGCCGTTCGGATAGCTAATATAGTGGCCGCGCGGACAGCGCTGAGACTTCTCGGCAGACGTCGTACCGCACTTCCAGTCAAAATTACTATCCATCACACCATTCGGATTGCGGCTGTCGATGGTAATCTTGATACCGCCAAGCGCCCCCACCAAATCACGCATCACGCTATAATTCAGATGAACCGAATATTGCACATCAATACCAAATATATTACCAACAAAAGCTCTAGTTGCTGTCTGACGCTCTTCTTCAGCACTATCACTCGACCAATTGTCGTTGACGCAGTTAAAATAAGCGTTAATCTTGCCAGAATAACCCGCTTGGCAGCTCTTGCCATATTTGACGTATAAGTCTCGAGGCACGCTAATCATATAAGCATTCTTTTTGTTCTGGTCAACGCTAAGGATCATCATCGAGTCGGTCAGATATCCCGCTTCGTGGCCAGCGTCGTCTTCTGAGGTGCCAAGTATCAAAATATTGCTGCGGCCATGAGCATCTTGCTTGAGCGGTTTCTTCTGTACGAAACCGAATATATCGCCCTTAAAAACAGCATTGCCCGCCATCAAAGCTCGTACTCCCAGGAAAATACCAATACCAAGTACAATAACAGCTATTGCGATTGCCGCACGCTTGGCGATTTTTTTCCAATCGCGCTTTTTTTGTCCATTTTTTGGCGCGCCTTTGCCGGAATGTTTGGATGGAGATAAATCAAGATTATTACTAATCTCGCGCAGAGACTCGTCAATATCACTGCGAACACCTCTATTTGGCGCCGAAGTAATCGGCCGCGGCGGCAATTGCTGCTGGCGCCGTACAGACACAGTATGTCCCATATCGCCGAAATTAACCGCTGGTTTTTTCTGGCTATCAACAGGCGCTCTGCGCGCAGGAGTATTTCGTGGTACAAAACCGTCTATCGCTCGCTTCACCATATCTATGTACTATAAAGGATTTTAGCTAAAAAATAAATATCGTGCTTATTGTTTCGTTGGTTTTTACAGCGTATAATACGTGTAATGGAAGCCAGCTATCTCACCCGCCATCCGCGTCTTCGAGATTTTCTAAGTTTTAGCGGATTTGTTATTGCAGTGCTAATTGGCACTTTGCTATTAAATGCTTACGTTTTTCGCAGTTTTTCCGTCTCTGGACACAGCATGGATAATACTCTCGCCGACGGCGACCGATTAATCATTAATCGAATACCTGTAACCATGGCGCAGATACAAAATAAACCGTATTTGCCAGAACGTGGAAAGATTGTTGTTTTTGTTAATCCCGTCTATAGGCCTGGAGCACCCGATCGCTATATCATCAAACGCGTAATTGCATTCCCTGGCGAACGCGTCGTTGTCAAGGACGGCGTGCTAACAGTTTACAATAATAAATATCCCGAAGGCTTTCATCCAGACGACAGCACGCGCAAAAACAACGTCGGTCCAAAATCGCCAACTAGCCACAGCGGCGAATGGACAGTGCCAGAAGGCTCTATTTTCGTAGCGGGCGATAATCGAGTCGGCGACAACTCATTCGATTCGCGTAGCGGGCTGGGTTTCATTCCAACCTATGACATTGTCGGACCAGTGGCTCTGAGAATCTTTCCGCTAGGCAATGTAGACTCGTTTTGATTTTAAGATTAAGATTACAAGCTAGCAGCCTAAAAATTCAATTTGTAATTTTTACAACGTTAGATTAGTACAATTCGGGGTTATTCACCCAACAACTTGGCAATTCGCTCGAAATCCGCTTGATCTTTGAATGAAATAATAATCCGTCCGGCGCCTTTTCGAGTCTCTTTGACGGCGACTGGCGTTCCGAAGCGTTTAGCAAAACACTCCTCTTCGCGAATAAATCTCGAGCTGTGAATTACTTTTCTACCTTTAGTCGATGCCGTACCGTGCAGTTTCTTATAATTCGAGACATAGCGCTCAATCGTCCGCGCGCTCCATTGTTCTTTTATAATTCTCGGAACAACCCGCAAAATTTCTTCTTCTGGCAAGCTCGTCAACGACCGCGCCTGGCCTTCGCTTAGTTCGCCGCGCGCTACTACATCGCGCACCGCCCCCGGCAAGCGCAACAAGCGCATAGTGTTAGCAATTGCCGCCGACGTCTTACCAACACGCTTGCCAATATCATCTAAAGTCAGATTAAATTGATCGCGCAGCTTTAAATACGCCGTCGCTGTTTCTAGCGGATTAAGGTCGCGGCGCTGGATATTCTCGATCAGTGACAGTTCTAACCGATGCTGGCCCGATAGCGTCCGCACCAGCGCTGGAATCCGATCAAGCTTCGCCAGCTTAGAAGCCCGGAAACGACGTTCGCCGGCCACAATCATATAGCCGTCGCCATGCGGCCGCACCACCACTGGCTGTAATACGCCATGCTCCTTGATCGATTTACTCAATTCAACCAACGCATCGTCATCAAATTCGCGGCGCGGCTGATCTGGATCGGGCATAATTGACGCTAATTTAATATAGCGCAAATCGCTAACGCGTTCATCTTGCTCGGCTGTCGGATCGAACGATTCGTCTAGCAGCTCTGTCGGAATGAGCGAATCAAAGCCTCGTCCTAAGCCTTTTTTAGCCGGCACGCTCAATCACCTCCTTGGCTAGCGCTTTATAAGCGCGAGCGCCTTTACTAAACCTATCATACGCGCCAATTGGCAAGCCGTGGCTCGGTGCCTCGGCCAAGCGGACATTGCGCGGAATCTTCGTTTTGAATACTTTGGCTGGAAAATGCTTAGAAATCTCGTCTAACACTTGCGTCGACAGCGACGTACGGTTATCAACCATTGTCGGCAACACACCTACCAAATCAAGCGTTGGATTGAGATTTTTGCGCACTAGTTTCATCGTTTCCAGTAACTGGCCTAGGCCCTCTAATGCATAGAATTCTGCTTGTACCGGCAGCAAAACATACTGAGCGGCAATTAACGCATTAACCGTCAACAAGCTCAAACTCGGCGGACAATCAATGATAATGTAATCGTACTCTATGGTGCAAGCCTTAATAGCATATTTCAGGCGGCTAAAACGATAATCAGTCTGAGCCAGCTCTACTTCGGTATTAGCTAAGGTTGGCACAGCAGGCACCAACGATAGGTTGTCAAACTCGGTTGGGATTGTTACTTCTACTAATTTTTTACGGCCGAGAATAGCATCGGCGATAGTTACTTCTAAATTTTGTTTATCAATACCTAAGCCGCTAGTTGCATTGCCCTGCGGATCGAAATCAATCAATAGAGTCCGCTTGCCCATCTTCGCCAGATAGTAAGCCAGATTGATTGACGTTGTCGTCTTGCCAACGCCGCCTTTCTGATTGGTAACTGTTATGATAGATGCCACTGTTTATCTGCCCTCTCTGCTTACGTTTAATTATACCACAAACATCTAGTAAATATGAAATTGCCCTGCTTCAAAGAACAGGGCAATTTATCAAGTTTGTATCTACTATTTAATCGACGTAATCTCGATACGGCTATATTTTTGACGATGGCCGTTTTCTTTGTGAACGCGTTTTTTAGCTTTGTAGCGAATGACGCGGATTTTATCGCCTTTGACTTCCGCCTCAACGACTTTCGCTTTTACCACCGCGCCTTTTACCGTTGGCGTACCAACTTTTGTTTTATCACCATCAATCACTAAAAGTGCGTCGAGAGTGAGTTCTTTTGTGCCTTCAGGGAGGAGATCCACCAAGAGGGACTCTTTTTCGCTGACAACGTATTGCTTGCCAGAGATCTTTACGACTGCTTTCATTTCGTTCCTTAAAATATATTTACTATCAGTAGCCAATTATAACAGAGATGGATAATACGTGCAACTAATTTGCCTGCAACTCGGCCATGGCGTTATTAGCACGCAGCCAGCCGCTGGGCGAACCGCACTCCATATAGTCACCCTTAGCCTCACCAACCGCGATGACGCCGCCACTCGCGATGTACGCGTTGATGGCATCAGTCAGCTCAAATTCGCCGCGCTGCGGATTAGCGGGCAATGTACGCGCCAACTCGAAAATCTCTTTATTGAGAACGTAAAAGCTTGAATTACTGAGATTACTCGGCGCTTCTTCCAGCTTCGGCTTCTCAATGATGCGGACAAAATTACCCTGCTGGTCGGTTTCGATGATACCCGTCTGCGGAATAAGTGCCTCCTCAACAGGGTTACCCAGCAAACCAGCAGATAAACCGCGCGCCTCCACCAGTTCCGCCAGATCAGCCGCATTTGAACCGCCGTCAATACGCCAGAAAAATTGATCGCCCATCACCACAAACGCCGACTCGCCTGGTTCGATAAACTCGCTAGCCAGCCCCACTGGGATACTCGTGCCGTAACCGCCCGTACCAGGCTGGGTTAAAAAATGTATTCGCACATCGCGCAGCGGCGCTACTAGAGATAATTTATCTTCTTTACCGGCACGCCGCAAATAATCGTTCAACTGGATATTTGACCGATAGTAGCTTTGCACCTGAGTACTCTGCTCGCCAACCACGAAATAAATATCCTTGACACCAGCCCGAATTATATCCTGCACGATATAATCAACCACCGGCCGCGTCCCCACCGGCAGCATACACTTTTCGATTGATTTGGTAATCGG
>CALISG010000027.1 GCA_938042065.1 uncultured Candidatus Saccharibacteria bacterium | reverse complement strand
GATGGATTTTACCATTGGACGGTTTGGAATTTGCCAGCCAAAACCACTGAAATAGATGGCGAATTACTGCCCGCGAGCGCCGTCGAAGGGATGACCAGTTGGGGTCGCCCAGGCTGGGGTGGGCCGCAGCCGCCGTTTGGCACGCACCGCTATCAATTTTACGTGTACGCACTGAACACGACACTGGACTTGCCAGACACCACCAAGCCCAAAGAACTCATCGCTGCCCTCACGCAGTACATCATCGACCAGGCCATGTTGACTGGAAAGTTTGGTGTGTTGGATATTTTGCGGCAGAATTAAGTACCACTTTCTACAAATAATTTACTGGGCAAAATTCTACAGACTATTAAACGACACCGCTAACCCTATTCTGCCATCTATATTTTTTAATTTATAATAGTTCACGCGCTAGGTTAATATACATCAAAGAGATGCCTTCTTCGCGCATGATTTTTAAGAAAGAAGCCTTATCGGTACACATAGGACTTTCTTGATTAATTGAGATAAGCACTCTTAGATTATCATTTTCGTGAATTATTTTTGCTAAACTACAATCAATCCCCGCTCTAATAAGAGCAATTTTAAAGTCATTATCAGTGCCATACTTTATACGTTTATAAAACGATTCATCGACTACACCAAAATCATTTAATATCTCAAGAAATGGAATAATATAATGGTCAACATTATCAAGATTCTCCTTAGCTAAAGCAGCCGCATAGCTTGGCATTAAATTTTGGGTCTGCTGCTGAAATATATGATATTTATTCCACAATCCGGTTTTACCATCAATACCACAACTTCCTATATCGCCAACATATACTGGATTTCCGATTTCACCACGCCATATAGAAACGTACCTTGCAATTAGTGCAGAAAAGCTGGATTCATTATCAGCTTTTTCGTCAATAATTCTTATATAAATATCCCTTATAGACGGCTTTGTGTATAGTAAATATATCCAATTCCCATACTTATGCTTGTCGATTCTGAGACCTGTCTGATATGTCACCTCAAGAAAAACACTGATAATCGTATTTAATAACTTACCACCATTATCAATTATTTGAGTATCCAAGAGACGCTCCATCTTTTTAGAGATGATTTGTTCATATTTCACAATATCAAATATTTTCACGTTGTGGACATAACACTTAGCACCTAGTTTAGTCTGCGCTAATAATGGTTTTAAGTTGTTAATTTGCGAATACATATCTCCTCTTGTTTTGTCTATATTTGCAAGTATGTTAACTTCATCAACAATTCTAGATTCCTTATCGCTTCCTTTATAAGAAGCAAGGAGCGGGTTATTGATACTGTCCTCAACCATGACTCCCTCCTTGGCATGCTCCGATAAGAATTTACTAGCATTTGCCTTCTTCGCCATATAATCGTCATTCTTAATTATATATATTTCTGGTGTTAATAATTCCATTCTTGGGTTTGTCAAATCAAAGATTATGTTATAACGACCCACTCTGCCTACTAAATTTCTGAAGTCAGGAATATCCAAGCATTTAGCCCCCTTGGAATAGTTCATTAAGAATAATTTACTTGCAGGAATATTTACACCTTCGAGTAACGTGCTCGTAGTAACAATGAATCTAATCTCAGGAATATTACGATACAAGAACTCCACATATTCCTTAATAGTGTCCGGTATCTTACCGTGACTGATAACTATGCCGTGTTTAACGAGCTTTATTAGATTATAGGAAGGATGGACATAACTTGATAATATATTACATGCATCATCAATTATAATTTGACTTTCGGGGCTGTATTTAATTTCTGGCGCCCTAGCAGCTAGCGCATCGGCGAGTTTTTCAACTCCACTTGGCTTATTAACATAAATAATATTTTTATCCCCACCTCTACTAAATAATATTTGGTAATAGTCTGTAGACGATTCAGTTACTTCGTAAAAATTTGCCGTAAACTGATCAAATAGAGCCAACTGTTGACTATTATTATCCCAAAGAAAATAACGTGGTATTTTCATATACTCAGTAATTTTTCTTGACTGTATTTCTTCTGAATGCTGCCCATCGCCTACAAGGCGTAGACTTGATATTGGATCTACAATAAAAGGAGAATAGTAATCGATATCCACGCTTGATTTTCTATTACTAGCAATAATAATCGCCCTTGAGAGAGTTAAGAATCTATCATCATCTTTAAATAAATTATGAGATTCATCAATAAATAGATAGTCTATTATTAACTCATCATGTTTCGCCAATAATGCCATTAGTCGCTCCTGCGTTAACACAGCAATGAATTGGCTATGTTTGTATTTTTCAACATACATATCAGGATGAGTTATAACATCGGTTCGATTTCCTTTTATATTTAACACCATCGATACCGTTTGATTTATCAATGATTTAGTAGGCACAACTATACAAACAGACAAACCATCATTGAATTTTTCAACAGATTTAGACACCATCAAATGAGATTTGCCATAAGAAGTTGGCGCAACAACAGCAAGATTAGAGAAGTTTCTAACGCTACGACCCAGTCTAAATTGTTGCTCTGATTTGTAATATTCTTCCTTGTACGATTCTGCTAGCGACTTATTGAATAGGCTATCCATATCATCTATAGTCTCCGATTCTGTTATGTAATTATGCTGCGTAGCTTTTATGAGCATAAGAACAGGATAGTATCGTAATAAGCTAGCAAAATCAGATAACACATAAAAATCCTTGCTAAGAAGCCCGTAGTTTAGGGCCATTGAATATGCCATTTTTTGCACATCCTCATCACCATAAAGTGAAAAATAGTTTAGGATTCTATACGTAAATTGCATCTCATCCCAAGTTAGACGTTGTCTCAATATTATTTTTTTGTATACTTTAGCAAATAAGAAATTATGATCCTCAGCTTTCCTTGTTAATGCTGATCTTAAAGAGCTAAGAGTGATCTTGTACATCAAACCCCTCCTTCAGCCCCTAAGAAATCAATAATATCATCGAATAGTTTACGATGAATACAAATAATTATAAAATTATCAAAACACCCTGTATTCTTTATACTATCAATTTTCTTAATAACATCTTTCGTGTCTGTTATATTATAAGCAAAATCTCCAAAATTAACCGCCATAAGAATTGCGTTACGGTTAGTCCCCTCCCGTTGATAAACCATATTTCTACTGTTAGACAGTAACTTGGTTAACTCTATTTTTTTCTCCGACGCAAATATTACCGCCACCTCTGCCTTAGCAGCCTCCCATCTATATCGAGTGGATGCCTGTCCTTCCGACATAATATTATCAAAGTAGTTCTTAAGACCCTTGCTCGCCCTATTAATTAGCTCTTCGCGATTAGTTTTTTCAACTAACCCAGATTTTACCTCGCCATACCATATTTTTTTACAGTCCTTGTCATAAAAATTTAAATCAAAACCTGGCTTTATATTCCGATTTTGAAGTGCAAATATTCTACTCATGCTTTCAGCTGAAAAATCTAAATAGTTTGAAGCTAGAATATGCATCAATAACTCACCAATAACCCCGTACTTGCCTTCTTCGTCTTTACGACTCATTAGATTTTCATACATCTGCCTACAAGCAGCTTGGTAGGTATATTCATCAGGCTCAATAGCAATAGGATCTGTGCCATAGCAGACCTCTGCCAATTTATCCCTTATCATTTCTTTAAGGTCTTCAAAATGATGATCGTTAATATTTAGTATTCTATACTTCACATGACAGTATTCATCTTTCACACACAATATATCGTCAGATAAAGACATTCTACTGAATATACTCCATATATAATCTTTTTATCTAAAATAAAAGATTTAATTCAATTATATGACTTATTATATCATTTTAGTGATTAGTATAACTGAATGCTAACTTTGTCAGCGCCCAATCACTCAGCAAACTGACTATTATAAAGCTCCGCATAAAAGCCATTCTGCTTCAGCAGTTCGTCGTGTTTGCCTTGCTCGATGATGTTGCCGTCGCGGACGACCAAGATCAGGTCGGCGTCGCGAATAGTGCTCAGACGATGAGCGATGACGAAGCTGGTTTTGCCCTGCATCAACTTGTCCATAGCTTTTTGGATGAGCACTTCGGTGCGAGTGTCGACCGAACTGGTGGCTTCGTCCAAAATCAGCATCGGCGTGCGCGCCAGCATCGCCCGGGCAATCGTCAGCAGCTGCTTCTCGCCTTGTGAAATATTCGTGGCTTCCTCACCCAGCACCATATCGTAGCCGCCCGGTAGCGACCGCACGAAGTGATCGATATGCGCCTCCTTGGCAGTAGCGACCATCTCTTCCTCGCTGGCTGTTGGATTGCCATACAGCAAATTTTGGCGAATCGTGCCGTTAAATAGCCAGGTGTCCTGCAGCACCATGCCAAACATTTGCCGCACGTCGCTGCGCTTCATGTCAGCGATGTTGACGCCGTCAATTTTGATCGCGCCGCTGTTAATTTCATAAAAACGCATCAGTAAATTGACCAAGGTAGTTTTGCCCGCGCCCGTCGGGCCGACGATCGCCACACGCTGACCTGGCTTGATGTGCGCCGACAAACCTTTGATGATGGTTTGGTCAGGCTTATAGCCAAAGACCACATCATCAAATTCAACTTCGCCCTTGACGTTCGCCAATTTTACCAAATCCTTGCCTTCCGCCTGTTCTTCTGGCTCGTCCAAAAATTCAAACACGCGCTCGGCGGCAGCGGCGGTAGATTGCAAGACATTGGCGATGTTAGCAACTTGCACCAGCGGCTGGTTGAACTGGTCAATGTATTGGATGAACACCTGAATGTCACCGATTTTCAGCCGACCCTCAATCGCCAGCCAGCCGCCCAAAATCGCCATGATAACGTAACCGATATTGCCGATGAAATTCATGATCGGATAAATCAGCCCCGACAAAAATTGGGCTTTCCAGGCACTTTCCTGCAGCTGGTTGTTAATCCGCGAAAACTTAGCCAGCGACTTTTTCTGACCGTTGAAGACACGCATCACTTGATGACCGCCGTACATTTCTTCGATGTGGCCGTTCAATTCACCCAACTGCGTCTGCTGGCGAAGGAATTGCTTTTGCGAGCTTTTGGCAATCAGCGTCACCACGCCGCCAGCCACCGGCAGCACCAGTAGCGCCACCAGCGACATTTGCCAGCTGATGGAAAACATTATCGCTAAAATCCCTAGCACCATCACCGTCGAGGAAACGATTTGCGACAGGCTTTGATTGAGCGTCTGGCTGATGGTATCGACGTCATTAGTAACGCGGCTGAGGACTTCGCCGTAGGTTTGCCTGTCAAAATAACTCAGCGGCAGGCGATTGATTTTCTCGGACAATTGCCGGCGCATTCTGAAGGTAACCGTTTGCGTCACTTGGGTCATCAGCCAAGTTTGAATGTAGCGGAAAATGGCACTGAGGATATATAAGCCGATCAGCAAACTGACGACCTGCCAAATGGCATCAAAGTGAAATTCTGGACGCCGGCTGAGATCCAGTTTTTTGATGGTCTCGAGCTGGTTTGATGGAATTTGGCTTTCAATTTCCGACTTGTTCGGGAGCCGCTTCAGAACATCAGCACCGGTCGTGCCAGCTGGCAGCGAAGCACCATTTGGCAACTTGCTAGTGATGGTTTCATACGCCTTCATACTGACATAATCTTCGACAATTTGGTTGGTGGCGCCGCCCAAAATCTTTGGACTGACAATCGCAAACATTGTACTACCGACCGCGAAAATCGCCACCATGAGCATTTGCCAACGAAACTCTGCCAAATATTTGGCTAACTTCTTGACCGTGCCTTTGAAATCTTTGGCTTTTTCGCCCGCGCCCATACCGCCGCCCATTGGACCGCCCATCTTCACTGGCTGGCGTTTTTTCATGCTTTGCTGAGCCATCATGCCGCTCCTTTCACAGTCGTCGGCGACATTTTCTGCAGGTCATCTTCCGAGAGCTGCGAGGCAGCAATTTCTTGATAGACTTCGCAATTTCTCATCAATTCCTGGTGCGTGCCTTGGCCGACAATTTTACCTTCGTCCAGCACGATGATTTTGTCAGCGTTCATGATGGTATTGATGCGCTGACCGACGATGAGCACAGTTTTATGCTTGGTTTCTTTGGCAAGCGCCAAACGTAATTTGGCGTCAGTTTTGAAATCCAGCGCCGAGAATGAATCGTCAAAAATGTAGACGTTCGGCTCGACAGCAATCGCCCGGGCAATCGACAAACGCTGCCGCTGACCGCCAGAAACATTGCTACCGCCTTGAGCGATTTCATTTTTGTAACCGTTTTTTAGCTCGCTGACGAACTCGGCGGCTTGAGCAATTTTAGCGGATTTTTCGACCAATTTTTGACTAGCTTTGGCATTGCCGTACTTGATATTGCTGGCGATCGTCCCGCTAAACAGCACGCCCTTTTGCGGTACGTAGCCGATTTGATCGTACAAATCTTCCAACTTGAGCTGGCGAATATCCACGCCATCCAGCAAAATCTGCCCCGCCGACACATCGTAAAAGCGCGGGATCAAATTGATCAACGTCGATTTGCCAGACCCAGTGCTACCGATAAACGCTGTGGTTTGCCCTGGTTCGGCCGTAAAATTGATACTGGAGAGTACTGGTAGGTCGGCGTCTGGATAGGTAAAAGTGACGTCTTTGAATTCAATTTTGCCCGTAGCGTCATCTGGCAATTGCTGCGGCGACGATGGATCAACGATTGACGGCAGCGTGTCCAACACCTCGCCCACCCGCTTCACCGACACGGCCGCCCGCGGCACCATGATAAACACCATCGACAGCAGCAAGAACGAAATGATGACCTGCATGGCGTACTCCAAAAACGCCATCATATTACCAATTTGCAGATTGCCGCTGCTGATCAAATGCGCGCCGAACCAGACAATTGCCACGCTGGAAAAGTTCATCACCAACGTCATGATTGGGTCAAGCAGCATCATCAAGCGATTGACAAATAAGTTCATTTTGTTTAGCTCAGTGTTGGCTTGCTGGAATTTTTTCTGCTCAATTTTTTCGTTGTGAAAGGCGCGGATGACTTTCAAACCGACCAGATTTTCACGCGTCACCAAATTGAGCTTGTCCACCAGCGTTTGCAATTTCTTAAACCGCGGCACGGCAGTGACGAACAGTACGGCAATGACGACCAGCAACACCGACACTGCCAGCGCGATGATCCAGCTCAAATCTGGCGCGTTGTGGATGGCTTTTTGCAGGCCACCAATTGCCATGATCGGCGCCATCAATGCCAGGC
Organism: uncultured Candidatus Saccharibacteria bacterium; assembly: GCA_938042065.1. Lineage (GTDB taxonomy): Bacteria > Patescibacteriota > Saccharimonadia > Saccharimonadales > Saccharimonadaceae > Saccharimonas. Next base: position 13,955 of record CALISG010000027.1, on the reverse strand, counting down.
GCAGCAGCAGGATTGACGTCATCTGAATTTGCTGAATGTCGTTGGTCGAGCGGGTGATCAGCGAGGCGGTGGAAAATTTGTTAAAGTCCGCCAGCGCAAAACTCTCGACTCGCTCAAACAATTCTGTCCGTAACTTTTGCGCCATACCAGTGGCGATTCGCGATGCCAAAAACCCGATGACAATCGAACACAGTCCGCCCGCCGCCGTTACCAAAATCATCGCTAGTCCGTTCTGCCAAATCGCTGGCATATCTTGCTTGATGATGCCGTTATTGACAATTTCCGACATCTTGTCAGGCAGCCATAAATTCGCCATGACCATAGCGTAGGTAAAACCGACCAAGATGATAAACATCAGCCAGTAGCCGCTAAAAATTCGTAAGATATGTTTCACAGACCCCCTTACTGCCGCAATTCTAGAGATTAACCGTGTATAATCGGTAAATTCACACTGTGTAATATTCTAGGTTATAAATTGCTCTTTGTCAAGTTTATCAAGAAAGCCCACCGCATAACGGTGGGCTCTACGCTGTCTGATATACAACGAATAGGTTTAGTACATGCCCATGCCGCCGCCCATATTTGGCATAGCAGCACCTGGCGTTTCTTTCTCTGGCAAGTCAACAACCAATGCGCCCATCGTCATTGCCGTACCAGCAATTGAGGCAGCATTCTGCAAGGCCTCCTTGGTAACGCGTACTGGGTCAACTACGCCTGCCGACTTTAGATCAAGCAATTCATTCGGGTGGTTGACATTGATACCTTGGCCAGCTTTGGCTTTTTTGACCTGCGGCAGCCACTCGTCAGCATTTAGACCAGAGTTGCTCAGCAAGATTCGGAATGGCTGTTCAAGTGCATGAATCAACAAATCTTCGCCTGCTAATATCGAAGCATCTTTGTTATTAGAATGCTTATAACCACAGGCTAGATTCACTAGCGTTACACCGCCGCCTGGCACAATACCTTCAGCTAGTGCTGCTTTGACAGCAGCCACAGCGTCATCGACACGATATTTTTTCTCTTCGATTTCAGTCTCGGTCGCACCGCCAACTTTGATTACCGCCACTTCGCCAGTCAAAGCTGCATGGCGTTTCTGTAAGTTTTTCTTGGTATAGTCGCTGGTAGCATTATCAACTTCCAGTTCGATTTGATCGATGCGAGCACTAACCGCCGCCTTTGACCCTTCACCCTCGACAATAGTTGTCAGATCTTTGGTGGCAATCACTTTGCGAGCCGAGCCAATTACGTCGCTACCGACATTATCAAATGTCATGCCAGTGTCTTCGGTGATAACTTTGGCGCCAACCAACGCTGCGATATCATACAGCACATCTTTGTCGCTCGGAGCTTTGATAGCCAAGGTATTGAAAGCACCTTTGAGGTGATTCAGTACTAGCAAACTTAATGCTTCGCCGTCAACATCATCAGCAATCAATACTAAATCTTTCTTGCCGCTTTGAGCAATCATTTCGAGCAACGGTACAAATTCTTGCGCCGAAGAGACTTTCTTGTCAGTCACCACAATTGCTGGTTTGTCGTAAACTGCTTCCATGCGCTTAGCATCGGTTACCATGTACGGGCTAACGAAGCCGCGCTGTACCGTGAAACCTTCGACTACTTCGCTTTCAAGCTCTAAGCCGCGGCCTTCTTCGACGGTCACCACGCCATTCGGGCCGATCTTCTCCATGACGTCAGCGATTAGTTTACCAATCGCCTCATCGCCTGCGGAGATTGTCGCCACTTCAGCGATACGCTTTTTGTCGCCGCGAATATCATCGGCGAGTTTACCGAGCTCTTTGATAATCTCGCTAGCAGCACGTTCTAAACCTTTGCGTAGTAACATCGGATTGTGGCCAGCTGCAATCAGTTTATTAGCTTCGCTCAAAATATAATAAGTCAACACAGTCACTGTCGTAGTACCGTCGCCAGCTACATCGTTCATCTTGTTAGCAGCCTGTTTGATGAGCTCAGCGCCAACTTTGAAGCCAAGCGTCTCGTCATCAGCTTCGTCGATATCAATACTTTTCGCAACCGTCACACCATCATGTGTCACACTCGGGCCGCCGTAACTTTTGCCGATAACTACATTGCGGCCTTTTGGCCCCATCGTTGTTTTGACTGCGTTATACAAAATTTCAGCGCCAGCCAATACACGAGCGCGCGCATCTTCATCGTAAAAAACTTTTTTTGCCATATTTTTCTCCTATTCAATTGTAGCGAGGATATCCTCGTCTTTGATAATTAAATATTCTTCCTTATCGAGCTTGATGGTCGTCGCTGCATAGTTTTTGTAGACAACCCGTGCGCCGTCAGCCACATCTTTGACTGCCGAGCCAACAGCCACTACCTTAGCAGCTTCTGATTTTTCTTGCGCTGATTCTGGCAAAAAAATGCCGCTAGCTGTTTTTTCCGGCTTCTTCTCTTTAACAGCCACGACATAATGCGTCATTGGCTTGATTGGTGAACTCATGATTATATCCTCCTTTTCTAATCTATTTTAGCACTCTTGACCGTAGAGTGCTAGACCCAAGTATAAGAAAGTTAGCAAAAAACGTCAACCGCATTAGCAAAATATACAAAATAGCCCGATCTAAAACTCGCGCTATTTTGTTGTGCCTATAGAGATTATCTAGCTCTCGATAATTGTGCCGACCTGCCCAGCCAAAGCTTGTTCGGCGCTGCCTAGGCTAGCGATAATCGCTCGGCGACCTGGCTTTTCGACGAATTTCAAGGCAGCTTGCACTTTGGGTAGCATACTGCCCGGCGCGAACTGATTTTCGTCAATGTAGCGCTGCATCTCTTGGCGAGTGGTGTGTCCGATCGTGCGCGCTGTCGGTTTACCATAATCAACCATCGCGCCATCAACTGCCGTTAATATCACCAGTACTTCGGCATCAATCGCATCAGCCACTACTGCCGCTGTGAAATCCTTATCAATTACTGCCTCGACCCCCTCTAAGCCATCACTGACAGTTTCAACAACCGGCACGCCGCCACCACCACCCGTGATAACCGTCACGCCAGCATCAATCATTGCCTTAACCGTATACTCTTCGACAATCCGCTGCGGCTTCGGCGACGGTACCACGCGCCGCCAACCGCGCCCGGCGTCTTCTTTGAATGTGAAGTTACGGCCGTTAGCAGCCTGCTGGGCTTCTGTCTCCGTCTGATAAAATACGCCAATTGGCTTCGTAGGATTGCTAAAAGCCGGATCGTTAGCGTCGACCACCACTTGCGTAACAACTGTCGAAGCGACGCTTTTCATCTGCCGGCGCGAGAACTCGTCAATCAACGCTTGCTGCAGCCAAAAGCCGATCGCCCCCTGACTCATCGCTACACACGTATCGAGCGGGAAAGTCGGTACTTCTGGTGTGTTAATCGCTTCTTCGTGTAGAACAATATTACCAACTTGCGGCCCGTTGCCGTGAACGATTACCAGCTGATAGCCAGCCAAAATCAACGGAACTAGCTGGCGTGCTGTCTCGTCGGCGACGTCTTGCTGGGCGTGAGCCGAAGCCTCGCCTTGCTTTTGCAAAGCATTGCCGCCAAGTGCAACTACAATCTTACCCGGCATGTTGTTAAAACCTCAACGACATACAAGTTAAGCTGCCGGTAATTTTCTCAAACTCGCTAGTATTGATCAGAATCACTTCGTAACCGCAATCGCGAATCTTCTGCTCAGTTTTCGGGAAGCCTTCTGGCACGATTACTTTGCCATTTATCCACAAACTATTCACTGCATAGTATTCATCGTCATCAACGACCAGCTTATTAAAGTTAGCAAAAGCCGGATGGTCTTCGTAAGCTTTAGCAACGATCAAGTTGTTATTATCTAAATAAACCACATCGTCTTTCAGGTGTAGAATGCCTGTCACCGGTACCGTTTCGGCGGTCATGCCATGCTTCTCGAGAATTGCCGTGATTTGGTCGGCTGCCGCCTGGTTGGTGCGGCCGCTCAACCCGATGTAATAGTGATCGCCCACCATCATAATATCGCCTGGATCAGTTGTACCTGGCTCGACAACTTGTTCAATATCATCATAGTAACGCGCCAGTGCTTCGCGCAAATCCGGCAGACTAGCCTCGCCACGACGGCTTTCAGCGCCGGGACGCGACAAAATTGCTACACCGCGCGGCGTACACAGTGCGTTATCCTCGATAAAAACACTGTCTGGATAATCCTCGTTGGCCTCTAGAACTGTCACTTCCAAACCACATTCGCGCAAAATTTCGACATAGCGATTATGCTGCTGCAATGCTAAATCATAGTCCGGCTTGCCCATTTCTGGCGTTTGGCTGATACCATCAATCAAACTATGTGACGGACGGCGAACAATGGCATACTTAAACATCTTTTCTCCTTCATTTGGTAAAACGGGCGCGCTGTATTTCAGGCGCGCCCGTTTCATTTATTATCATTGACCGATTAAATCGGCGATTTTAATGCCTAACGTATCATCCAGCGCACCAGCCAGCAGTTGTTGTACTGCGTAGGCAAATAACGCAATCACGACAACCGCCAAAAGCAGTTCGTATAGCGTGAAAATCTTCTTGCGATTCTTGATCTGCATCAAGACGTAGACCAACATGCCTGGTGCGTACAAGAACACTGTTATGAGCAGATATTGCATACCAGCCGCATACACTAGCCATACTGCGTAAATACTAGCCATCACACCCACAAAGATATTAAAGGCGCGGTACTTAACGGTTTTCTTCTCTTGCAGAGAAACTTTCAATTGATAAAACGCCGTCAGGGCATACGGGATCAAGATAGCCGAAGTAGCAATCGAAATACCAATATTATAGGCTGAACCTTCAGTTCCAGGGATTGTCAGCAGGAATATCTGTACCAGGATGTTAGTAACCAACAGCGACACTACTGGCGCGCCAACTTTATTTTCTTTGGCAAATATCGACGGGAAAGTCTTATTCTTAGCTGCCTGATACGGTAGTTCGGCAGCAAACATCGTCCAAGCTAGCCAACCGCCCAAAACTGCGATCATCAAGCCGATATTAACCAGCCAAGCGCCCCACGGGCCAACCAAGCGTTCCAACAGCATCGACATTGCCGGACTATCTAGTGCAGCCAGATCTTTCTGAGTCGCTACACCGAAAGCCAGCACCGTCATCAGCACATAAATCGAAAGCACGCCAGCAAAGCCAATCAACGTTGCCTTGATGATATCGCTGCGCTTCTTGGCGTGACCTGAAAATACGACTGCACCCTCGATGCCGATAAACACCCAGACGGTAACCAGCATCATATTCTTGACCTGCTCAATCACAGCGCCCATATCAAAGTTGTTGCCAGCTAAGCCCCAAAGGTCTTGGTTAAACAATCCGACCTTGAACGACAAGAATATCGCTAGCAAAAAGATCGCAAGCGGGATTAATTTCGCCGCCGTCACCAAAGCATTAATGAAGCTTGCCGTTTTGACACCCTTAAGGATTAATAAATGAACACTCCACAGCAGCACCGACATGCCAACCACTGACGCCCAGTTTTGGCCTTTACCAAACAAGTCTGGAAAGAAATAACCAAGCGCCGAGAAAACGGCTACCGCATAAGCGATATTGCCAATCCAGGCAGAAATCCAGTAACCCCACGCCGAGTTAAAGCCAACATACTTGCCAAAGCCAGCCTCAGCGTAGCTATACACGCCAGCGTTAAGTTTCGGCTTTTTGATAGTCAGGTTGCGGAAACTGAGAATCAGGAATATCATTCCAACACCTGTAATCAGCCACGCAATAATCGTCGCCAGCGGACCAGCCGCCTCAGCTGTACCTTGAACAAGGTTAAAGATACCTGCACCGATCATACTGCCGACCACTAAGCCAGTCAGCGACCAGAGCCCTAACCCGTCCTTTTTTCTTGCTAATTGTTTGATTGCCATTTTGTTCGAGCCTCCTTCAACTCGGATTTATAGCGTCAATGCCATCACAGCCTTGATAGTGTGCATGCGGTTTTCAGCCTCATCAAAGACAACGCTGTGCTCGCCGCTAAAGACCTCGTCAGTGACCTCCATTGAGTCAAGACCGAATTGATCGTGAATCTTCTGGCCAGTCTCGGTATTAAGGTCATGGAATGATGGCAAACAATGCAAGAATTTGACGTTCGGGTTATGCGTCTCGGCTAGCATTTGCGCATTGACCTGGTACGGCTTGAGAAGAGCAATTCGTTCAGCGAACTTGTCTTCCTCACCCATTGATACCCAGACATCAGTGTAAATAGCGTCAGCCCCTTCTAGCGCTTCGGCACGGTTATCAGTGATGGTAATCTTCGCGCCAGTTTCCATAGCAATTGAACGTGCTAGGCTAACTAGATCGCCCGACGGATGCAGCTGTCGCGGCGCCAAAATCCGGAAATCGACGCCCATTTTAGCCGCACCAATCAGCAAACTATTAGCCATATTGTTGCGACCATCGCCAACGAAGACCAGCTTAGCACCGTTGAGCTTGCCGACACGCTCCTCGATAGTCATAAAGTCTGCCAAAATCTGTGTCGGGTGGAAAGTATCCGTCAAACCATTCCAGACTGGTACGCCAGCATATTTCGCTAACGCTTCGACGTTGGAGTGCTTAAAGCCGCGGAATTCAATACCGTCAAACATGCGGCCCAGCACCTTAGCAGTATCTTCGACTGACTCTTTTTTGCCTAGCTGAATATCGTCTTTACCGAGAAATTCCGGTGCCACGCCCAAATCATTAGCAGCCACTGTAAAGGCGCAGCGAGTTCGTGTCGATGTCTTTTCAAAGAGCAAAGCCACTTGTTTGCCCTCGTGAATGCGGTGTGCTTTGCCCGCTTTCTTTTGTTGTTTGAGGTCGTGTGCTGTATCAAGCATCAGCCGAATATCGCTTGGCGAGAAATCTTTCAAAGTCAAGAAAGAGCGACCCTTCAGACTAGTTGGCAGCTTAGCTACCGTTGCAGTAGTCGAATCTGTAGTTACTGGCACCACTTTGCGGACGTGCTCCTCTTGAATCATTGGCACCGCCAAGGTGGCTGCCAGCGAACGCTCCGCCGAAGTAACTCTATCAGTAACTTGCTCGTTGTCCAGATCTTCGCGCACCAGCGGCATACTCATACAGCGCGGGCCGCCGCGGCCACGACCGAGTTCTGAACCGCTAACCTCGATAACTTCGACGCCAGCCTCGCGCAATTTAGCATTGGTGACATAGTTACGATCGTAAGTCACCACCACGCCCGGCGCAATCGCCAAAGTATTTGAACCATCATTCCACTGCTCGCGAGCTGCTGCAATCTCATCGCCGCCGCCGCATTCAATCAGGTTAATCTTTGGCAAATGCAGCGCTTCACACAACGCTTTTTCAAGGTCATGCTGCTTGGTAATCCGCGGATAAGCTTGCCCCTCAACCTTTTCGAGGATAAACAGATTCATCTTACCTTCAAAGTCACGAATCTCCGGGTGGATCGTGAACTTATCGTAATCGATCATAGTGAAGACCGTATCTAGGTGCATAAACGCGTGGCTTTTCGGAATCTCGAGAGCGATAATTTTCTTGAAATTAGAATCAGCAAACAGCTCGGTCGCCATTTTCTCGATTGCCTCGGCGGTAGTGCGCTCGCTGATGCCGATGGCCATAGCTTCGCTATTCAACACTAGCTCATCACCGCCCTCCATCGAGAACTTCTCGTCGCGATTATACCAAACTGGAATATCATGGCCAGCAAATCGCGGATGATGGTCGATGATATAGCGCATGAACAACGACTCGCGGCGACGGGCCGGCCAGTGCATCTTGTTGATCGTCAAGCCGTTGCCAATCGTCGCGGCTGGATCGCGCGTGAAGTACAAATTCGGCATTGGATCTAGGTAAAATGGATAATGGTCTTGCTCAACCATATCGTGCAGCTGCTGGTGATGCTCTGGCGGTAGAGAAATCTCGTCCTTGCGCACGCCAGCCATAATTTTGCGCACCATCTTGTTGGTCGGCATCGACAACAGATAATCGCGCAAACTTTGCGTCACTCGCCGCGAATCTTGTTTGGAAGCTGCTAGCATTTCGTCGACAAATTCTGCTTTCAAATTATCGCTGTTTAATGCCTCTGTTACCAATTCGTCCAAATACAGCACTTCGACGCCATGGTCGCGCAGGACGTTGGCAAACTCATCATGCTCTTCTTGCGCCACCTTCAGGTGCGGAATATCGTCGAACAATAAGTCCTTGAGATAATCAGGGGTAAGATTCTCGAGCTCCTCGCCCGGCCGATGCAGCAGTACGGTCTTGAGTACGCCGATTTCAGAATTGATTTGCAATGGTTTTTGATTCACGCCCACCTCCGCTATGATCTAAATGATTCATTGTTTATTTACTTATATAGTTTTCATTATATAGATTTATGACGCTTATGCAAGCCTTTTCTCGGCTAAATCAAGTAGTCGGTGCTGTCCAATATTGCTGGATGATAGACTGCACCTGCGTTGGCTGATTTATTACAGCTTGCTCCCAAGTCATACCGCTATCTTTTTGGAAAGACGACATAGCTTGAATGAGACTATCGACCTGAGTATGTGTGATAACACTGCCGTTAGCCGACTTGAAAGTCTCAATTTTGTAATTATCGCTGCCATACCACGAACTAACCGTAATAGCGTCAAGCGAGCCTGGCATGCGGAGGCGGAGGTTACTGCCAGTACGCTCAAATATAATATCTAGCGAGTCATAACCAAGATGCACTTCATCTGCTAATCCAGACGCATCCGATATATAATCTGCTCCATCTCCTTTATTGAATATGTACAAATCATCGCCATTACCACCTTCAATACTATCATTACCTTGACCGCCTACGAGAATATCGTTGCCATCGCCACCATAAAGATCATCTCTACCAGAATCTCCATATAATTTATCGTCGCCAGCGCCGCCGTAAAGATAGTCATTACCCTCCAATCCATGATATTCGACAGCACCTTTGTCAAAAGCGGCTAGATGATCATCTCCGTCTGTACCCGTAACTTTATGCACCATTTGGTAAATTTTGTCTTGACTCCATATAGTACCGTCAGCAAAAGTAACTTTCTCTACTACCTGATCTGGCATATCTCTAAATCCTGGATTAGAGCTAAAATAACTGCCGTCATAATAACCGAAGTGGCTCTCAACAGTTATCTTATCACTAGAGTTCTTTATGGATAATTCCAGATTATAGCGTTGACTATAACCGCTAGGTGCGATAACATGCTTTGCTATTACATCTTCTGGACTGATACCTTCACCGAATTGAATAACGTCAATTCCACCACCTTCTACAATATAATCCTCTCCGTCTCCCTTATTGAATATATACGTGTCGTCGCCAGTGCCGCCTCTTAATTTATCTGTACCTTGTCCGCCATAAATACTGTCGTTACCAGCGTCACCACTAATCTCATCGTCATCTTGTCCGCCATAGAGAAAATCATTGCCAGCGCCGCCATACAGTTGATCTTTACCAGAATCACCGTACAGCATGTCATCGCCAGCGTCGCCGCGAAGATAATCGTTACCGTCTAAACCATAGTATTCTACAGCACCTTTATCAAAAGCTATAAAGGTATCGTCTTTGTCTGTACCTACTAGGTTGTGCGTCATCTGATTGATATTGTCTTGAGTCCAAACAGTACCATCCGCAAAAGTGATTTTCTCTATCATTTGGTTTGGCGTATCCCTAAATCCTGAGCTAAAATAACTACCCTCATAATAACCAAAGTATTTCTCAATGGTTATTTTATCACTAGAATCCTTAAAGGATAATTCCAAATTATAATATTGACTATAACCCCTATTCATTACAATACGTTTCACGTACACATCCTCAGCTATAATACCTTCACCAAATTGGATTGCGTCAATACCGCCGTCCTCTACTAGGTAATCGACCCCGTCTCCTTTGTTAAATACATACGTATCATCACCTGAACCGCCTCTCAATTCATCTGCACCTTGGCCCCCAATAAGCATGTCGTTGCCAGCACTGCCATATAGACAGTCTTGGCCAACATCGCCATAAAGGAGGTCGTCTCCCTCATCGCCTCTCAAAGTATCATCACCCCCTAGACCGTGATATTCAACAGCGCCCTTGTCATAGGCTGCTAGCGTGTCATTTTCATTAGTGCCAGTTAGCTTGTGCGTCATTTGGTATATATTATCTTGTGTCCAGACAGTATCATCCGCAAATATAATCTTTTCTATCACTTGATGCGGCATATCTTTGAATCCCGAGCTAAACACATTTCCGTCATAATACCCAAAATACCTTTCGATAGTTATTTTGTCATTTTCAGACCCCTTGATAGAAAGCTCGAGGTTATAGTACTGACTGGAGCCGCTATATGCCTTAACACGTTTCACGTATACATCCTCAGCTCTAATGCCCTCGCCAAATCTTACAGCATCGATACCGCCCGCTTCTGATATATAATCTGCCCCATCACCCCTATTAAACATATAGGTATCATTACCGGTACCGCCATATAAAGTATCGTTTCCAGCACCACCGTATACAAAATCATCAGTCGCAGTCCCATAAAGCGAATCTGATTTGTCGCTTCCGATAATAGCGTCTCTGTTAGCAGAATAAACTATTCTGGCTAACTCTGGTGATTTGGCGGCAAAATGATTGCAAAAATGCAATAAATTCGTATCATTGCTCAAACCAGACCAATAAACAACTCGCAAAAAGTCAGCCAACAATTGTTTTCCAGAAACACTATCGTTATCGATAGCCTTATCTATGTCATTAATGACATCAGTAAGCTCAATTACGGCCCCAGACTCTCCAATTTTGTAATTAACCCTACTGATAATGTCCTTCAAATAAGTGGCGCTGGCCATTGCAGCGTATAATCTATCGACCAACTTATAGTAAGCTTTTTGCAACAGCGGCGCTGCGTTCGCATTAGGGTTCGCGCCATTAGTCCCCATGAAACCCATACCCATGAACTTCTCCAGCACCGCCAACTGTCTGGCATCCATTAACTTGCCGCGACTATCAGGATCTACCACGTCGGCGCCCACCCACTTGTAAACAATATTTGTAAACAACTTATCGCGAGCGGCAGCGTCTTTAGTCTCCAAAAATTCCAACACCATCTTTTTTAGCTGCCCGCTCTCATCTCTTGCCATAGCTATACGCAGCGAAGAAACATTACCCGCGCCTTGTAAATCAGGCAATGCTGCGATATCGTCTGGTATGGTAACCGAGTCACCAAACGTATCAAGAGAGCTCATAGTGTCTCTATTCAATAAATATTCTCCAATTTGACCGTCACTACCGTCAGTTTTCACAAAACTACCCAAACGGCGCTGAATATTACCCATAGCGTCAGCCGCACCTGTAGTCGTCGAATTGAGATTAATAGCTTTGATGCCAATATCAGCCAACGTTTTTATCTCATCAGTTTGCGATATACCGTCTCTATTCAAATCTTGCCAAACTTTTAGTTTGGCATACACTACATCGCTAGCGTCAATCTTACCGTCCTTATTATCGTCAAATTCGCTTAAAGCTTCAAAGCCGCTAGTAGCACGACTACCGTTGGCCATCAGCGTCTGGTCGCCAAACAACTCCTGCCCGTTAGTTATCATGCCGTCGCCGTTACGGTCTAGTACCAGCAAACCGTCATTGACATCTACCCAAGCTGTCCTCTCGGCAAAGCCATTAGTGTCCAGGTCAAAATATACATTGGATTGATCCAGATTTGTAGTCACCAACCCATCGCCATTCAAATCTAATATGAGAGGGTCAACCTTAGGGGCTGTGGTAGCATCTTGATAATCCGTAAAAACCGAGCTGAAAGATTTAGAATTCACCTTTCGCTCAAACTGCTGGATAATATAATTAGCATAAGCAATTTGATCATGCGTGTAAGAATGATCAGATACTGAACCGTCTGGTAAAGTAACTAAGCGGTAATAAACAGCACCTTCGTGTACGCTAGTATTGAGTGGCATATACGATATTATATCTGCAGTATAGTTATTATCTAACTTAGCCCTTTCCACTACTTGAAGCGCATTGATAAGATTGAATAAATCGCGTAGACTAGAGACGGAAGAGTTTTGATTTGAAACGGTATTGGTTAATTTGTACTGTATACCCGGTTTACTTGGATCGTCGGTAAGAAATCTATCTAAACCGTGCAAAGAGATATTGAACAGCCCACCGCCGCCCTTTCCACCAACATCTTCATAGCCTCTGTACACCGCTACAGTATCATCTTCAGTATAGCCGTCAGCACCGTTAGTTATAGACTTTCTAATACCATCTATCTCTTGCTTGTACTGTAGAATATTGATTTCTCCACGATTTAGACGAAGACGAACAGACAACATTTTGCCAAGAGAGCTAAAATTTACCTTTGCGTAATCTACTTCGGAGTTATCTATATGAGTAACAGTTTTACCGAGTTGCAATCCATATGTACCGACCCAGTCAAGAGAATTGACATGATCTGTAGAGTTGTACTTGTCAGCATCTATAGATGATACGCCAACATTATCGCCAATACCAACAGCATCAAAGGTTACAGACTTTATACCAGCGTCACCTTTGTCCAATTTGGCGGTCTTATATGTCATATATTGAGCCAACGCACCGCCGAGAGAGTGCCCAGTGAAGCTAACATTACTACCTTGACCAATAGCCTTAAACATCGCATTCTGATCGTTATAACAAATAGGGCCATATTGATTGAGAGTTTGAAAAACAAACTTTCTAGCAGCAGCAAATTGCCCCATCCAGTCTGCTGGGAATACTCTAGAGCCAATAAGCCCATCAGTGTCCCAATCTCCAAAATTGTTAGTACCACGAAAAGCGAATATAATCTCTTTGGTTTCTGGGTTCTGTAGAGCAATGCAAGAAAACTCATTTTCTACCGTAATAGTTCTAACACCATTACGATCTTTAACTGTGCGAGTATATGTAAGTGGAGATTGCGAAAGAAGGACAAAGGAGCGGAGAGGGTTGGAAGGATCTTGGAGGGCAGAGAGCTCTGGACTGTTAAGGTCTTTTTCTGGAACGGCTTTACGCTCGATAAGATCCTTAATAGTTAAACCTGTAAGAGATTTATCAAAATCTATATACGCCAACGCACTTAAATTTAGATAGGCTCTTGTATCTAATGTCATTTTACTCCCTCCCAGTCTTAACGATACATTCTTCTATATTATCTTTACTGCCCAATTTATTTTTATTAAAAAATATTTCGCATCTTATTTTCGAATTATTATTTCTATTTACGTCTACATCTACACTATACACGCTCTCTTCTCGCAGCTTCTCTACAATTTTAAATATGTAAGAGGCCTTTTGGCTGTCGTTTGGGGCGTCTATTATTAATCTATAAAGAAAGCCTTCGTCTTTAGTTTTATTGTCTTCATATTTAGACTGTTTGTTTACTGAATTTACTAAATTTCCAGATAGGATAATTTCTGCCTGTGCACTATCTGCTTTATAGCCATTGCCGCTACTGGCATTAACTTCTTTTACTATAGCTTCTAGCTCCTTACTGGCTTGGACTGACCAGATGGCGGCGATGTATTGGTCGCTACAGTCAGAGGGATTTAAATAGCTGCAGTCGATATCAAATTTTAGTTTTGGGTTTGACACTAGGTATGCTTGCGACATCCATATACCGTTAACACCAAGACCTCCGTGCTTATGTTCGGGTCTTTCAACCTTAAAGTCTTCGTGATATTTATTTTTTAGGTACTCGGACATCCCACTCTTAGCATTAGATATCTTATTTTCATTTTTGATACATAAGACAATCGCTATAGCAATAATCAATATAACCAGACTACAGAGGACCATCAATAATTTGTCCACCTTACATCTCTTCGTCTTACTGACCTTTTTTACCATCACCCCCTCCGGTTATTTGCTAGATGATACTATTTTAGCTTAAGCACAACTTATATGCAAAGAAATACTACTACACAACTTTCCG
>CALISG010000026.1 GCA_938042065.1 uncultured Candidatus Saccharibacteria bacterium | reverse complement strand
CGGCTGAGCTGGTTTATGAGCGGGCAGATGCCAAGAAGCCTAATATGGGGCTGACGAATTTCAAAGGTAGTTATATTACTTCGGACGATGTCGAAGTCGCCAAAAATTATCTAAGCGAGGAAGAGCTGAATGTCCTCAACTTGATAGTCTCGCAGTATCTTGATTTCGCTGAGCTGCAAGCAACCAGACAGAGGGCGATGACGATGCAGCAATGGATAGACAAGCTAGATGAATTTCTGAAGATTAGCGATTCATCGGTGCTGGTCGGAGCTGGCAAAATTAAGCACGAACAAGCGATGACCAGGGCGAAGCGTGAGTTTAAGAAATACCGTGATGAGGAAATGCGCCGGATGGAGAGTGATTTTGATAAGGCGACAAAAGAGTTAAGAAAGGATCTGTAAGTATGGCAGTCTCAAGATCTATGCAATTAGTTAATAAGTCAGTCGCCAGTATGGTGAGTGCCATTGAATTATATAACAAGCCAGATTTTCGCTATCGTGAAGAGATATTTTGCATAGTTGTTATAAACAGTTGGGAGTTATTATTAAAGGCGAAGATATTGAAAGACAATAACAATAATATGAGCTCTATTTCTGTTAGAAGTGTGCTAACGAATAAAGATGGTAGCAAAAGTAAGAAATGGAGATATAAAGAAAACCGCACTGGCAATAGAATGACGCTTGATATTTTTTCCGCAATGAAAAAGTTGGAGGGTAGGGGTGTGCTTGATAGAGTCTGTCGTGAAAACGTAGAGACTGTTATTGAAGTAAGAGACAATGCTGTGCATTTTTATAATACAGACCCACTATTAAGTCATAAAGTTCAAGAACTAGGGATGGCGACAATTGCAAATTATGTCGACCTTTTACATGAATGGTTTTCAATTAAGCTGGATAAATATAATTTTTTTCTTATGCCTATGTCATTTTTTCATCCGAGCCAAGTGGAATCTGTATTAGTGCGAGGTCGTGATGCAAGTGTTGCTAATATGCTTGAATATATTGCCAGCAAAGAAAAAGAACATCCATCAACACCAAAGAACAAGCATAATATTACAATTGCAATAGAAACAAGATTTACAAAATCTAAAAAGATTGATGCACAAGAGGTAAGACTTAGCTCTTGTCCGAACGCTCCTTTTATCCAGATAAGTCTAGATGATGTAAAAAGGACTCACCCGCTGGACTACAATAAACTTACAAGTAAGTTGAAAGACAGGTATAGCGATTTTAAGGTTAATGGAAAATATCATGAGTTAAGAAAAACTTTAGAAAATAGTCAAGATTTTTGTTTTCACTATCCATTGAACCCTATGAATCCGAATGGTGCCACCAAGCCACTATTTAGCGTAAAGGTTTTTGAAGAATTTGATAAACATTATCGAAAGAAGAGACAATGAAGCTCCACTTCGACCCTAACCAACAATATCAACTCGACGCCATCAATGCGGTGGTGGATGTATTTGCTGGGCAGCCAGCGGATAGTGACGGTGCGACTCGCCATATGGATCAGAATGGGCAGTTAAGCTTGGAGGCGACAATCGCTAGAGGAAATAGCTTGACGCTAGATATAGTGCAGATAATCAAGAATACGCATAAAATTCAAGAGAAAAATGGTATCGAAAAAAGCGAGACTAAAGAAGGCAGCTTTAGCATTCCGACGACTTTTCCGCTAGAAATCGGCGAAAAATCTCTGAAGTATGGTATGAACTTCTCCGTCGAGATGGAGACCGGCACGGGCAAAACGTATGTGTACTTACGGACGATTCATGAGCTGCATCAGTGCTACGGCTGGAAGAAGTTTATCATCGTGGTGCCGAGTGTGGCTATTCGTGAAGGTGTACTGAAGAATTTGGCGATCACCAGGGAGCACTTCGCCGATCTCTATAGCAAGCCGGAGATGGATTACTACGTATGGGACAGTAAGAAAACCGGTCAGGCTCGTGAGTTTGCCACGAACGATACGCTGCAGATCATGGTGATTACCATTGATAGCTTCGCTAAGGCGCAGAATGTGATGAATCGGCAGAGCGACTATGGTCGGCCGCTCGATTTCATCAAGGCTACTCACCCGGTAGTTATTCTCGATGAGCCGCAGAATATGGAGACGGACATACGGCGGAATGCTATTGCCAGTCTTAATCCGCTGTGTACGTTGCGCTATAGTGCCACGCATAAGCATCTATACAATTTGCTTTACCGGCTGACTCCGGTCGATGCCTATGATAAAGGCTTGGTCAAGAAGATTGAGGTGCATAGCGTCCAGAGTGAGGATAATTATAATGATGCATATATCAGTGTATTGTCGTTGGAGCGTCAGTCGAAGACTCGCTCATTCGCCAAGATAGAGGTGGATGCGAGTGATGAGTATGGCTTGCAGCGCAAGATCATCAAGGCCTTTCCGGGTGACGATTTGGAGGCGAAAACGGGACGTTCGGTCTATGCCGGCTACTATGTCGAGTCGATCAATCACGGCGATGATTGCGTCGAATTCAGTAATGGTAAGGTAGTTTATGTCGGTCAGCGTGATGAAAGTCTGCACGATGACATCATCAAGCGACAGATTGAACTGACGATTGACGATCACTTTGATAAACAGCGCCGACTGGGGAGTAGCGTCAAAGTGCTGAGCCTATTTTTCATTGATAAAGTGGCAAATTATCGTGAGTATACGGCGAATGGCGCCCAGAAAGGTAAATTCGCCAAGTGGTTTGAGGGGGCGTACGCCAAGGTGGCGTCTAAACCAAAATACGCTGGCGTGATGGACGGCTTGTCGGCGAGTGAGGTGCACGATGGCTACTTCGCGGCGGATAAGAGCGGTCAGTGGAAGGACTCTCGTGACACTAAGGGTGAGGGTGGTCGCACTAAGGATGATGATACGGCGTATAACTTGATTATGAAGGATAAGGAAAGGCTGCTGGATACCGGCGAGCCGTTACGGTTTATCTTTAGCCACTCGGCACTGCGTGAGGGCTGGGATAACCCTAATGTATTTCAGATCTGCACGCTTAATGAAACGTCGAGTCAAATGAAAAAGCGCCAAGAGATCGGGCGAGGGTTGCGCCTGCCGGTTGATATTGATGGACAACGAGTGCATGATGATAGCATCAACGTACTAACAGTAGTGGCTAATGAGAGTTACGCAGAGTTTAGCCGCAAGCTTCAGACGGAGATTGAGGAAGAAACCGGTATCCACTTCGGCGGACGAATCAAGAATCGTGACAATCGACGAGTCGTCAGATTTCAGAAATCACGGGCGCTTGATCCGACCTTTGAGGAATTATGGGATAAAATTAAGTATAAGACGACCTACCGGGTGGCAATTGATACAGAGAAGTTAGTAGAGGAGTCGGCTAATGAATTAGCGCAGGTCACTATTAGCAAACCGCATATCGCTGATACTAAAACACTGATTGACTCGATGAATAATGACAGCGGTTTTATGGTGCGCGAGACCGGTTTTAACGCCTATGCGGCACGCCAAACTGAGGTAAAGATACCGAATTTATTAGCGGATATTCAGC
>CALISG010000025.1 GCA_938042065.1 uncultured Candidatus Saccharibacteria bacterium | reverse complement strand
CATCATATTTTTCAAAAGTCTGTCGCCACAACGAGTAATCTGGTCGCCACGATTCAGGTACCTCGGGTGTCTGAGTGTCAATGCCGCAAATTAGCAGCTGCTGCTGCAGCCATGGAATCCAAATTGAATTACTGGCGCTTGGCAAATTTGGATATTCACTCCACCCAAGCGGCGAGAACAAGCACCTCACTCCCCTTTCGCAACGGCAAGCCTGCCAACTGGTTGTGGACACCGGCTTAAGAATTTTGAGCACCAGCTTTCCGGGCAGAGGATTGGAATAAACAAGAAAGTACTTCAGCGGCCTATCAACGGCGTAAGTATTCTTCCAAAAATTCGCTCCACTCTGGCGCATTCTTCTCCCGGAAATAATGGTGCAAGAAATCAACCATGATTTGTTGGCGGTTTTCCGCTTCTATTCGCCCTGGCTCCGTCAACATCAATCCTTTTAGTTTCAGCAGCTTTTCAAAGAAGTGATTGATGAAGCCGTCGGTATCATGCGTATTGCCGTCAGCATTATACTCATGCGCCGCCAGATTAACATTCGGCCAAACCGCGGGGTCAAAAATCCGCCCGCCGTGATAGCAAGCATAAACCAGCGCCCGCTCAATCCCCACCGCGCCAATAGCATCGCACATGTCAGCGTCAGACACAATTTGACCCGCCAGCCGCTGCGGCTGTTTGCCGTTCAGTCGTTTGCTATAACCAATCGCCGCGACATTTTCCAATACCGCTCGGCGCAAATCTTCAGCCACCTTTGCTTCTGTCATAATATTTACTGCGTTCGTCAATTTCTCTGCCTGCGCCTTGCCGACTAGTTTGTAGTCGTCGACGTCATGCAGCCAAGCCGTCAGCAGCACTTCTTGCAGATCCACCGGCTCGCCGCATTCGCTGGCAAACCGCTCAGCCAACTGCGCTACCCGCTCGACATGATCGTCAGCGTGTCCTGAGGTGTCGCCGCCTAGTAATTCACGAACCAATAGTTTAACTTTATTAAGTTCAGGAGTTTGCTTATTATTCATAGCATTTATTATATCTCATTGCCGCCACTAGCACATTAGCTGCCCTTGTATTTCTATAGTATTTATGCTATAATATGAAGATATGGCTGAAGTAATCACCACCGCTCCAAAGTCGAAAGAAGCGGAAATCAAACTGTTAATTATGCCGCTAGGTGAGCTAACTTCGCGCTTAGGCGACGATGAGGCGTCCACCGCTATAAAAGCGATTGCTAATTTCGTCAACCGCCGCAGCCCAGGCGATAAACAGATGCTGCCTGTATCTGATGCAGATATCGCTGGTAAGTACACTGATATCGTAGCCTTGCGGCTACCCGAAGCTGAAGACGCCATAGACGCTAGCTTTATCACGAACAATGTAGTCGGATACGTTGGAGCGATGGAACCAATCAAGCACGGCGCCCGTCTAATGTCTGAAGTCGGCTCGCTCAAAGTCGACGATAGCCTGCGCGGCCACGGTGTCGGAACGATTTTATTTGAAAGAATTATTAAGGCAATGCAAGACGAAGGAATTACGCCTTATGCATTTTGCAATTCAGACAGCTTGCCTATAGCCAAACGGCTTGGCGGGCGCGAGATAGAGTCAGCAGACGAAGTGCCCCCAGAGGCGCTGGCATTATGCCAAGAGTGTCCGTTGTATGGTCAGGGTAGCAAAAAGCATGGTTGTTGTGATACCGTAATGGTATGGGTCAAGACGCAAAACACAGACGGCTAGATATTATTGAATTAACCGAGCAACTGATAGCCATCCCGTCGATATCAGGCAACGAGACCGAGATTTTGCACTTCGTCGCGTCATGGATGCAATCGGTGAATTTCGATAAGGTTATTACCGAGAAACGTTTTACTACTGGACTTATTCGCGCCAGCAAACAGCCGGCACAGCGCGCCCTTATTTTGTGCGGACATGTTGATACGGTTTCTCCTGGCGACGAGTCATCTTGGCGGCAGAGTCCGTGGCAACCATACGTTATGAACGGTCGGCTATATGGTCTAGGCGCCACCGACATGAAAGCTGGCGTCGCTCTACAAATGATAGCCGCTGCCGAGTATGCTAATAATCGCCGCGACGACCTTGATGTGTGGTGTGTCACCGTTGCTAGCGAAGAGGTTGATGGTGCTGGGTCGGCTGATTTTGCGAAGTATTTTTCAGAAAAGACACAGTACGAGGAAGTTAGCTGCGCCATCGCCGAACCGACGGATAATCGCATCGAGATCGGACATCGCGGCAACAAGTTTGTTGAATTTATCTTTGAGCGCACATCAAGCCACGCCTCGCAAGAGAGCGCTTATTACGATAGTTCGCTACCAGCCGTGGTGTCGTTCCTGAATGATTTGCCAGAGATTCGCGAGCAGCTTCATGCCGCCTATAGCCACGATATTTTGGGTGCTCCTAGCTTCACGCCAACGCGCGTTGAACCTGCAGGGTCATACTCTAACAACAAAACAGCTGGCGTTAGCTCTGTGATGGTCGATATCCGTACCACGCCGCCCCTGGACACAGACTTTGAGAAGTGGGTTGACGAGATAGCTGCCCGCTACGATTGCACATGGCGGCATCCCGCTACGCCTGTGCCATCTGCTTTGTGCGATACAAGCGCCAAAATCTTGAAAACCATGCAGCGCTTGCTACCAGAAGCTGAGACAGCAGTCAGCTACGGCGGCACCGATCAAGCTTTCTTTCAGGCCATTGGCGCAGAGACGGTCATCTACGGTCCTGGTGATTTCGACCAAGCGCACACCGTAAACGAATCGGTATCAGTAGCAAGAATTAGACAGACGCACGGCATTTACCAACAACTCATTCAGTCAATATAGGTTTAGCGTATTGCAATTTGCTTGACATAGCAGGTTAAAAATTATTAACAGGTAAACCTCGTGTTACAATATCTGTAAGCTTTGTTAAATTAAGGAGGTTTTATGAAAACGCCAAAATTACTATTAATTATTGCTGGATCGCTTGCGACTATTGCGGCAGTATTAATTGCTGTCAGCTGCATACCACCGTCCGGACCAGAACCAGAATACGTTTGCGTCAAAAACGGCCAGCCAAGTTCCGGGTTCAAAGACACCAAGAAGAATTGCCCGATAACTTCAGAAAGCTTGAAAGCTCATATGGCGTGGGAAGAAGGCCCATTCGGCAGAGGCAAATATATTATGCGCCAAATTGCCGTCGTGTCAATACTTGGCGCGATTGGCTGTGCTGTTGCTTCGCCAATTGTAAAGTCAAAGCAGAAGAAAAAGTTAGAAAAGTAAAACTAACGAACTCATATAATATAACTAACTGGATCTGCCGCCTTTTTATGTAAGTAAAGTTACAAAGCACAATGTAGTTTTACGGAAAATTTGACTTTTTGTCCTAATATTGATATAATTTATATTAACTTTTCGCTCAAAGTTACCAAAAGGGCGAAGAAGTCGCTCTTTGCTTTGAGCACGCTTCGAGAGGAGGTGAAAAAAAATGGGAGACCGCGCCATGGCAATTGGATTCCTTGCGGCAGTGCCGATCAGTATCGGCATTGCCGTTGGCGTTATTCTCCGCCACATCGGCATGTCCGATGTGGCGTGCTTGGTCATCGGGACGGCTATCGCTGTCCCCGGGGCCGTCATCGTATACATCCTGCTCATGCGCTACTTGCGCAAGCAGGACAGTGAGTAGGGTTATAGTCCCGCTCGAGAAAATAGCTCGCTGAAAATTGTTCAATTCGGTTCGAGACTCACATTTTAGCGTCTGCTGGATTGAAATCCAGTTTCCGGCTTGAGCACGTTTTCGGCGGGCTATTTTCTTTTTTTACAAAAACCGCCGCCCTTCCAGCGCGTGCCCGAGGGTAATTTGATCGGCATACTCTAGATCGACGCCCACAGGAATGCCGCGAGCTAAACGTGAAACTTTGGTAGCTAGGTGCGATTCCTTGATTTGGCGTTGGATGAATAGCGCCGTTGATTCGCCCTCGACGCTAGCGTTGGTAGCAATAATGACTTCCTCGACGTTATCGTCGCGCAATCGCTGCAATAGCTCAGGTATATGAAGCTGTTCTGGCCCGACGCCGTCAATCGGCGAAATCGTTCCGCCCAATACGTGATAAGTGCCCTGGAATTGCCCGGTGCGTTCTAACGCCACTATATCTAGCGGTTCTTCAACAACAGCAACTAGCTGGCGATCGCGTTTCGGATCGCTATACAAGGGCGAGACTTCCTGGTCAGCGTCAATTAGCGCGAAAGTTTTCGGACAACTTTTGACCTGCGCGTGCAGCTGCCGCAAAGCATTCGCTAGCGCTTCGGTAGTGCGAGAATCGTTTTTTAGCAAGAAATAAGCGTAGCGCTCAGCCGTCCGCGGCCCAACGCCTGGCAAATGACCCAACTCCTCAATAACACGCTCAAGCGCGCTTGGCAATAGTGCCATTAGTTTATAATCCGAGGCTTCCTAGCCCGCCCATCAGCGGTTTCATCTTTTCGGCAGCAATTTCTTGTGCTTTAGCCATACCGTCGCGGATAGCAATCTCAATCCAGTGTTCAAGCTGGTGGATGTTATCTAGATCAACGTATTCTGGATTAATTTTAATCGATTTGATCTTGAGCTCGCCGGTGATTTGAACGATAACCGCGCCGTCGCCTGCCTCAACCTCGACGATTTCTTTGGCTAAAGCTTTCTGCGCTTTGCGCAAATCATTCAACATTTTCATTTGATTCAAGGCCATTTTGACTCCCCTTCTTCAGAAATTAACTCTACCAATTATAACTTATTACGGCAATTTTTTGTAGACATAGAGCCGGTCGCCATTTTGAGCACGAGCGTTAGTTATAATACTCTCTAGCTGCCATTCTTTCGGAATCTTGCGGCGGGCGGCACGCGTCGCCACCGCTTGGGTTGCTTCGGGATTAAGCTCGGTAGCAACCGTTAAGGATTTATTGTAGTGAGCAGCTAGATTATAAATAGGCGCCTCATCCGCATCAGCCAAGAGTGTCATATTTTTTTGACGCTGCAATTGGGCATTAACTAGCAATAGATCACTGTTGTAGGCGCGAACAACAGCCGGATTGTACGTATACCCGTTAAAATATTGATTAACGCTAATATAAATCAATCCGCTAACTAACACACTCAATGGCAGCAAACCCGCAACGCGAGCATACGGATTGCAAGGAAATAGCCGATACCAGTAGCGAATCAAGAAATCAAAGCCAGTAGCAACTGCAATTACCATCAGAACAAATATTACATACTGATTGTTATAATTAAGCAAGGCGAGCGGTACCATAACCAAGCTCATCAAGATAGTAACATAGCTACGCGCTGTATAATGCGTGGCTGCCAGGCGGCAAAAACCTAGTAAAGCAATAGCCGTCAACGGCATAGCATAAGCTGGCCTCAGCAGACCGTCAGCAGCGCTATCGGTAGCAGCAAAACCAAACAAGCTAAGGCTCGAAAGCAGCGCATTAGTTTTGATATGAGCGAAGTCTGGCGGCAAACCGAGTAGTATTTTACCAATGCCTTTTGGTTCTAATATTAAGGCATAAACTAGCGGCGCCATCGCAGCTAAGCCGACCAACAGCGCAATAAGTAGTTTTTTCTTGGGTAGCCGCTTGATAATCGCTCGGATATGCGGATGAACCAAAGCCACGATAATTATAATTAAGTCCAGGTATACACCCATCGGCAAATAAAGCGCGACGCTCATCAATACGCCGCCAAGCACTTTCCAGAATGTATGAAAATGCTTGCCGCGCGTTACATACATGCCCGCAACCATCAGCCATATTGCAACAGCGCTAAAGGTAATACCGGGCGTACCGTCTTGCGCTTGGAATAGAAAATGCGTCGAAGTTGCCAATACGATCGTCGAAATGACAGCAACATTAGGCTTGAACCAAGCGCGAATCAACATGAAAATACCTAGCATTGTCAAGGTGCCGAGCGCAATTGACGGCAGTTTAATCGAAAATTCGCTGACACCAAACACAAAAATTGATAGCCGCTGCAGTAGATAATACGGTAGATTTACCACCATCGACGGCTCAAGAGTTTGGCGCGACAACATACTAGCCTGGCTAACAGATTTGATTTCTTGCTCGCGCAAACCGCCAGGAGTATACAATACGCCGATCCATAGCACTGCCACCAAAAGTACGGCGATGCAAAAATAACTCAAAATATAGCGATATTTATATAAAGTATAGTCCGCAGGTTTACGCATACTAATTATGATTATATCACGCGAGAGATTATTCGTGGCGCTTATCGAGCGACATGAACCGCAGGCGCTCTGGATGGAAGTATAATTGGACTTTGCCAACCGGGCCATTACGGTGCTTGGCAATGATTAAGTCGGTGATATTGGCGACATCTGGGTTGTCTGGTTCGTAATAGCCAGGGCGATAAATAAACGTAACAATATCAGCATCTTGTTCGATACTTCCCGACTCGCGCAGGTCAGCTAGCTGCGGGATTGGCGGCGTACGGTTCTCAACTGACCGGCTAAGCTGGCTAAGCGCTATCACTGGTACATTCAACTCGCGAGCGATAACCTTCAAGCCGCGGCTAATTTCGCTAACTTCTTGAACGCGATTACCGTTGTAATTACCGTTCGCCTGCATCAACTGTAGATAGTCGACGATGATTAGCCCGAGCGTTTGATTATGCGCAATTCGGCGGGCTTTGATGCGCATACCGAGAACACTAAGTGCTGGCGTGTCATCGATATAAATCGGCGCTTCAGCCATTTCGCCCATAGCTTCACTAATCTTTGCAAAGTCGTCGTCACTGAGATTGCCAGTACGAATATTCCAGCTGTCAACGCCAGCGGCATCGGCCAGCATGCGGTCTATTAGCTGCTGCTTACTCATCTCGAGGCTAAAGAACAACACTGGCAGTTTAGCAATAGTCGCCACATTGTATGCTAGGTTAGTTACAAACGTCGTTTTACCCATAGATGGCCGAGCCGCCAGGATGAATAGGTCGCTGCGCTGCAAGCCGGCGGTCATATTATCGAGATCTTGGTAGCCGGTGCGGATACCGCGTAGCTGGCCTTTATTGCGGTGTAACTCCTCGATGCGCGAAAAACTCTCGTCGAGGATAGTTTCGATACTGACCAGATCTTGCTTAATCGTTTGGTCAGAGACGTTGAATAGCTCGGCTTCGGCTTTTTCGAGGATTTCCTGGGTTGGAATTTCTTCGTCGAATCCTAACTCGCTGATTTCGCCGCTAGCTTTGATTAGGCGCCGGCGGACAGCTTTCTGAGCAACAATTTCGGCATAACTAGTAGCATGAGCAGCTGTAGGCACATAGTTGGTTAGCTCGGTTAAGTACGTAGAGCCACCAATTGTCTCGAAATTATCCGTCTTCTTGAGTTCCTCGGTTAAAGTCAAGAGATCGACTGGCTTATGCTGCTCGTACAAATGCATCATACTTTTAAAAATCAGCTGGTGCCGTTTGTCGTAAAAATCTTGTGGTTTTACTGTCTCGCTGACATCCGCTAGCACGTCGTCGTCAATCAAAATTGCTCCGAGCAAGCTCATCTCGGCATCGATACTCTGCGGCGGTATTTTGGCAGCGACTTCTTTTTGCTTGGCCATTACAAATTCACCTCTTCTCCTCCGCCCATAATATCAAGAATAGCGGCGGTTTGGCTATCTTTTGGCGGTTTTGGCTTAGCGCTGATGATAATTTCACGGTCAAGATTTTGTGCCTGTAGAGCGCCAGCAAGCACTGGCAGCGACTTTTCGATTTGATTTTTAGCAAATTTCTTACCAGCAAAAATCGTTAACTGTTGATCGTCTAATTCGTAACCGCTTTTCGCGAGATAACTATAGGCGCCAGTGGATTTTGCGTGAACAGCCTCGAGAAATTTTGACCAGTCAAAATTAGCTGTTTGATTTGGCTGGACATTTTTCTTCTTTTTTTGCGGAGTATCGCTAGCTGGCTGCGGCGCGTAAACGGGTGCTGGTTCATTCACAGTCATTGGTTGCGCTGATTCTGGCTGCGCTGGCGTTGACGCCGCAGAAACATCAGAATTAGAAACATTTGTATTAGAACTGAGTGCTATCAGCAATTTGACATACGGCCAAGCGGTTTTCTGATTTGATAATAATTTGTCGGCCAGCGGCAAGCAATTAGATTTATTGATGATGTCGCTACGGATTTCGTGCAGTAATTGCTCGCTGATAGCATTAGCTGGCACGCCTCTATACTCAAGCGCGCGCAAGGTATCGGCGATCGTTTGTAAATCGCCCGCGCAATAAGCCTCTAGCAGCTGTCGAATCTCAGCCGTACTTGCTAAGCCTAGCGAATCTTCGACCATAGCGGCAGTGATTTTCTCGCTGCTTAAATTTCGCATTTGATCTAGCAGGCTAATACTATCGCGGAAACTTCCCTGCCCATAGCGGGCAATTAGCTGCAGGGCGTCGTCGTCAATAGAAATCTGCTCGGCATCAGCAATGGTACGCAAATGTGCGGCAACTTCGTCTTGGCTAATTGTCCGGAAATTAAAGCGCTGAACACGGCTAAGAATCGTAGCTGGCAATTTATCGGCGTCAGTGGTCGCTAGGATAAACACAGCATGCTCGGGCGGTTCTTCAAGCGTTTTGAGCAGTGCATTGAACGCTGATTTACTCAACATATGAACCTCGTCAATAATATAGATTTTTTTGGGGGCGCTAACGGGCGCAATCTGAACCTTCTCGCGCAAATCACGGATATCTTCAACTGAATTATTGCTGGCTGCATCAATCTCGATAATGTCGAGATGAGTTGATTCATCGCGATACGGCAAGCGATTAATTTCGTGTGCCAGAATCCGCGCAATCGACGTTTTACCGACGCCGCGCGGCCCTGTCAATAAATAAGCATGCGCCGTCGTTCCGTTAGCAATTGCCCGCTCTAAAATCGCCGTAATATGCGGCTGCCCGACAATCTCGCTCAGCGACCGGCTGCGATATTTCCGATATAAAGCCTTACCCATTTGTTATCCATTATAGCGCAGAATTAGTGATTAGTTAAAATAGTGAAGCTTGAACCGGCGCCAAATCTAGCTGCTCGACAGTGCGACTTATGGTTATATCATATCCAATATATTTTTTAATCGGTAAGAAAATAAAGCGGCTATTTTGCTGCATAATTAGCATACCGCCAATTAGCCCTGCGAAGCGTCCAGCGATTTTTGGCTCGATTATTTCTGTTATATCATCGCTTTTTGGTTCGATAGTTAGCATGTATGGCGATAAATTCAGGAACTCGCTGTTATCAAATTTAACGCCTAACTGCTCTGTGATCCGCTGGATTGTTTGATGTAATTTCTGCTCGGCTAGCGTCGGATCGTAATGCTCATTTGCTAGAATTGTTGCTTTCTTGCGCAGCTGCACACTCTCGCAAAGACCTGGCAGCCGGGCGATCTTCGCTTCGTATTGGCGAGCGATGTTAGCGCTAGGAAATACTTCAAGGATAGCAGCATTGCGGGCACCTTGTTCTAACAATCGCGCTAGTTTGCGTTCAGCATAAGAAATGCCAACCTTTATCACCTCTGGCGAGAAATAAGCTAAGTATAAGATATGCGGCTGCTGATTCAGCTCAGCCTGCTGTTGGCTGATATTGGTAGTATTGTAGAACGCTGGATTGAAGCCAGTCTTTTGCTGGCACTCTGGACATTGCTCGTATTTATCATCAAGCTGGCGGTCGCCAGGACAGCGATGACATTGTTTAGCTGCCAAATCGTACCAACCAATACATTTTTTGGTACTAGTATCAAATGATAGAGTAAATTCGCCTTGCGGCTGCATACGCCAGAACTTACCGCCATCATCCATGACGCGCAAATACGGCAAGTTACTATTAGGATCGTAGCTGACCCGTGTAAACCGAAAAGTTCCCTCGCCTAAATCATGCATTAATACCCCTATTTGTGACGATCCAAACTTATAGATTATAGAGCTGCTTCAACTGCCGCCCAGGTAGCATCAGGATTGTCTTCTGGCACAATGATAGTAACCTGATCGCCAACATTGATACGGAAATAGGTCACGCTCGCCAGCAAAATCCGATATTCTTTGCCTTGCGCTTCAACATAGTAAGCGCCGTCATGCTGCGTAAGCGTACCGATAACTTGCTTGCGGGCAACCGGGCCAATTTGCTTGTAAATGAAACCACCATCATCAGCGATAGTTAGTTTGAGGATATCGCCCTCAACTAGCTTAGACTTGCTAGCGTAATTAGCCGGTACCGGGTAATTTTTGCCATCCGGGCCGACCATCGTCTGGCCGTCGAAAACGCCCTCGATAACTTTGCCCGAAACATCCTCGCGGCTATTAGTTGGCATCACGACTTGCCCGTCTTCGCCCATTATGCTAATTAGTAGCTCTTTGGCGGCAGCCAAATTAGTCTCGGCGTCTTGAATAAGCATCTTGAGCCGCTTGACTTGTTTCTCTGGTAATTCTGACATACTAGTCTCGCAATCCTTTGTATGTTTTTATAATATCATTCCAATTATAACGCATCAGGATATAACGTCAACCCTTTAGGCTATCTTTCCACAAGTTTAACAGATATGAACGCAAAGTCGTTGTAAAAATCGTCGACCGCTTCAGGCATACAAAAACGCCCCCAAATTTTGGAGGCGTTTTCTAAAACAATACGATCGTGCGAATCTGGAAATATATTCGAGATTAAGCGACTTCGACGGTAGCGCCAGCCTCTTCCAAGGCTTTCTTGGCAGCTTCAGCTTCGTCTTTACTGACTTTCTCTTTGATTGGGCTTGGCGCGTTATCAACCAAAGCTTTCGCCTCGCCGAGGCCAAGGCCGGTTAGTTCCTTGACGGCTTTGATGACGGCAACTTTTTGGCTGCCAGCGTCTTTCAAAGTGACGGTAAATTCAGTCTTTTCGTCAGCGGCGGCCGCACCAGCGTCGGCAGCTGGACCAGCAACGGCAACTGCGGCAGCAGCTGGCTCGATGCCGTATTCTTCTTTGAGGATATTCTTTAATTCATTTACTTCGAGAACTGTCAATTTAGTCAGTTCTTCGGCAAGTTTCTTTAGGTCTGCCATAGTAATTCTCCTTGTAGTTAAATTTTAATTAGATTGGTTGCTTAAGCGGTTGCTTTGTCTGCCACACCGTCCAGCAATGCATGCAGATTGCCAGAAAGCGCGTTGGTGACGTCGTGTACCGGACTGAGCAGTTGTGCCACAGCCTCGGCGATGAGCTGATTCTTGCTCGGCAAGCCAGCCAGAGCTACCACATCGGCGGCACTCTGGGCCAGGCCCTCACCGCTGAATCCAGCGACTAGCTCAACGCTAGGATGAGTCTTCGCGAAGTCATTAAGGACTTTAGCAGCCATCACCTCGTCGTCGCTAGAAACAGCATAAATTAGCTGGCCTTGCAGCGCAGAAGTATCAGTCTCTTTGAACGTCTCGCTAGCAGCAAAAGCTACGCGCACCAAGCGGTTCTTGACAACTTTAACGACTACGCCATTTTCGCGAGCAGCTTTGCGCAGCTCTTGCAATTCAGCTACGCTGGTGCCCTGGTATTTAGCCACGGCAATAGCTTTTGCGCTGGCAAACAACTCGCTCATCTCTGCAACCAAAGCTTGTTTCTTATCTTTGGAAATTGCCATTGATAATACTCCTTTGGTTTATTTGATATTTATGCGATCGTATTGTTAAGGGGCGACATTCGGCGAGCAACAAAAAACTTTGGCACTCGCCAAAGACTATACTACAGGAAAAGTTGATTCCCTCGGCGGCATATTAAGCAGAATTGCTCCTGCGGCCGCTGTCTCTGGCAATGTCTAGTATCTATTATAGCAAATTTTGCTGCATTACACAAGAGCAAATGCTTGACATATTTAGGCGTTTCTGGTACAATAGAAATTCGTGAGAACGAAGACAAGCCCTGGTGTTTGTACAAGGAAATGTAATACGCTTAACCCTGCTGACAAGCAGGGTTTTTCCAGTCAACAATATCCAGAGAAGTATAATTCAAACGACCTAGTTGACAGTCTGGCTATTGATTATCTAAGAGCAGCCTCGCGGGAGCGTCCTGATCTGATTGAGCATGCTCATAGAGTTTATGGGTTAGTTAAGGCTTTTGCCGGCGATCTTATGCCTGATACACGCGATGCAATTATGCTGCATGATATCGTATCCCGATTCCGCAACCCAGACGGAAAATATAGCCAAGAATCGCGCGACGCTGCCGGACTAGCACTATTAAGATACTTTACCGACCCCAGAATCCCCCATGATAAAGCACGCTATATTCGGGATATCTTGTCAGACTTCGACGAGATTGAGGTAGCAGCTGGCAGACATCGAAAAACATTAGCCGACGAAGCCGCCGCAAGCTTGCCAGATGAGAATAATAGTCGCAAAGATATAGCCAGCGTCATTTCCGACAGGTACGAGGGTGTCGTTCCAAGAGAAGCTTGGGCTATATCGGAGGCTCGCATCGATCCGGAATACATGAAAGACTTCTTGCAGACTGTAAATATCGAATCTGTGATTATTAAAGCTTGCGAATTAATTGATAACCTAGAACATCCGGTATCCAACCGAGAGTCCGCGCTGTTGCAAGATGTTTTAGAAGCAGAATCGTTCTATGCTCCGCTATGCGAAGTACTAGGATTAGAAGCTTTAGGCTCGAAACTACTAGGCCTAGCAAAACGTATCCGCCTCGAAAAGTTAAATAAGTTCGATTCAATAAAACAAGCAAGAGACATGCTATTCAACATAAAAACAGTCGGAGTCAGGCGCATACTGGAGAATATTTTCGGAGACGAATACGACGTCTCGCTCGTAGTGGGTCCTGATTATAGCGGAGAATGTCCTGCTGAAGTTGGCGAATTCGCAGCTCAACTACCGAACGGCTGTCTGATTTCTGGCAACTACCGCTTGAAGACTATCGGCTCGCTTGCTGATAAATTAAATCGCAGCAACGGCGATATGCCTATGGACCCATTTGCCATGATGGATATCTCGCCCGATAAGCAATCGTCGGCGAAAAATTTTGCTGAAATGGTGAAAATCCTTTCCAACACGCCAAATATTGAATTGCAAAAAGCACCTAGTAAAAAATCCGCCATCTACATCCAGGGCGCTAGCGATTACGTCGAGATTATAACTCAGACTTTAGCTGAAGCTGGTATAGACAAATCGCAAATTCAAATAAAAGAACAAACTGAAGCGGACATCGAAAAAAAAGGATATAAGAAGATGGAAGTTTCAAAAGTAACGTTTATCGCAAGACAAGAACATCCGTATAAACCTGGCGAAATAATCAATATTCCTATCGAGTTTCAGTTTTTAACCAAAAATGAGCGCCAACGATCGCGAACTGGCGACATCGCGCATATAGCTTACAAATATATTGATACTAAACTTAAGAAAGAAGGCTACTACGAGCTGCCCGATGACGATCCTAAAAAGAAAGAACTGGACGAAGAAGCTCGTAAAATGCGCAAGCTATTCGTAGGAGTCCTCAACGATATCCATGATCGCATGAGCCGCTTGAACCCTGATAGCTATGAAACCAACGGCCAGTCAGACGAAGGCGGCGAGAAACTATTCCACGAGCTTGAGCATCTTTTGAAAGAGCTGGCTATAATTGAATTATAACTGCTGAACAATTGATTGAATTTCAACGTTTATTTGCTCGGCTGTCTTGTAATGACCATTGCTGTAACATTCTATAACATGAGACGAGGGCAATTTGCTAGCAATTGTACGATAAGCGGCATCAACACGTTTTTGAAAATTACTGCTGCGCGACTCGAAAGTATCTGAAGTGTCTATACTTTGGCTGCGCTTAGCAATCCGTTTTTTACGCTCGCTCTCGTTGTCAAGGGTCAAAATAATAATGAAATCCGGCTTCATGTAACGTTCGTCTGTAAAAAGTTTAGTAGTTGCCATAATATGATCCGTATTAACTCCCTCGCCATAACCTTGATAGGCTAAAGTTGAAATATAGTTACGCGCCGAAATGACAATGGCGCCGCGATTTAGCGCTGGTGCAATTTTTTGTTGCCATAGTTCGCGGCGAGCAGCGCTAAATAGCGCTAAGTTGATCTCGGGATCACGGGCTAGAGTGCCGTTCTTGATTAGCGAGCGCAAGTAGCTAGCAATGGGCGTGGTTTTGTCTGGGTCTTCGCTGCCAGGCTCCTCTACGATTACCACTTCTCGGCCTTGCTGGCGGTAACAATCGGCGAGCAATTCAGCTTGGGTTGACTTGCCTGTACCGTCGTTACCTTCAATGACGATATAAGTACCGCTCATTACATAATCTCCAGCCTTTACAATAATCCTTCGCTAAGGCCAGCGACAGGTTGCGGCAATTCTACCGGCGAAGCATAAGCTCGCGGCAATAACATCCACGGCCGCCAAGCAGCTTTAACAGCGGCAAGATCAGCGCTAATATTAGCTTGATAATTACCAGAGGCCTTGGCATATTCGGTAGCCACTGGTCCGGTAGCACTAAAAACAATCTGCGCTATACGGTAGCCGACTGGCAGCACGATGTACTCATTTTCGTTGAGATTATGAACCTCCATAGTCCAGCGGTTAATATAACCTGGATCACCCCAACCAGCGCAGTAGCAAGCCGAGATGCCGATACGTCCAGTAGTACTACGGGCTTGCATACTAGTAGTACCTGGCGGCAGAATGCCAATAAATTCATGAGTATGCGCTAGAATTCGCTCGTTTGGCCGCAAGACGATGACCGGATGATTGTCATTAATGCCTTTGATGCTATCAATGCCAGCGACACCTTGATCAGTAATTCGACAGCGAACTTCGCGCCACGGTTTAGCAATTTTGTATTCACCAAAGTAGCGCCGAACGTCAGTTTCGTCGAATGGATTAAATAACCTTTCCTTCCCCTGACCGCCAGCTCTATAAAAATAATAGCCAAGCGTTACATCAACACTGCTACCATTGATACGCGCTGGCGCCGGGTCGCAAACGATATGACCGCCTGCTAGTGCTGCTGCGATTTCTCTATCGCTATAAATGCCGGTTGGCGATGATAATTCGGTCGAATCTGTTTTCATGCCTTTTCATTATACATTCACCGCTACCGCTTACACAACTAGCCTGTGATATGATTAAGTTGATGGGACGCAATCAGAAAAAGCAGTGCAGCATAGTAGTCGCCTACGATCGCCGGCGCGGTATTGGCATTGACAACAAACTGCCGTGGGGGCGCAGTTTGCCAGCAGATTTGCAGCATTTTCGCCAATTAACCACTGGCGGTACAGTAATTATGGGCCGTAAAACTTATGAATCTATCGGCCGTCCGCTGCCAAATCGCCAAAATATCGTATTAACTCATACTAAGCTAGACGGCGTCGCAACAGCTAGCTCGCTAGAAAGCGCTCTGCGAATGGCAATTACAGATAACATATACATCATTGGCGGAGCAACCGTTTACGCGGCCGCACTCAAATCAAATGTGGTAAGTAGAATATACGCTACAGAAGTCGACGCAGAACTTCCAGCGGATACATTTTTCCCCGAGCTTGACGATACTTGGCGTAAAACATCAGAAGAATCACATGCTGCTGATGACGCTAACACTTATCCTTATATATTTGCGATATATGAAAAGTAGTCTTGCCATGCAACAACATTTAGACTGAAATTGGCGCTTTGATGGCCGGCCATGGATCGTAGTTTTTTAACTTGAAATCATCAAGATCATAATCATCGATTGATGGTTTTGGTGTGATGTCGAGAGTTGGTAACGGACGCGGTTGGCGTGTCAACTGAAGTTTTGCTTGCTCAATATGGTTCAGGTACAAATGGACATCACCGCCCATCCAAATAAATTCACGCGGCCGCATATCAACCTGCTGTGCAATTATCATAGTCAATAATGCATAGCTAGCAATATTGAATGGGACGCCCAGAAATGTATCGCATGATCGCTGGTCAAGCCGGCACGATAACCAGCGCCGCTGGTCAGAGTCATTGGAATCAGCGGGTGTGGTATAGAATTGAAATAACATATGGCATGGCGGCAAAGCCATGTTGTTTACTTCGGCAGGATTCCAAGCGGTAACGATTAGCCGCCGCGAGTCTGGGTTGACGCGCAGCTGGTTAATGACGTTAGCAATCTGGTCAATATGTTCACCATTAGGCGCTGACCATGCCCGCCACTGCGCACCGTAAACCGGACCAAGATCACCATTCTCGTTAGCCCACTCGTCCCAGATATGAATTCCGCGTTCTTGCAGCCAGTGCACGTTGGTATCGCCGCGTAAAAACCAAATTAACTCGCCGAAGATACCTTTGGTAAAGAGTTTTTTGGTAGTAAGTAGTGGAAAGCCTTCGCGCAAATCAAAACGCATCATATGTCCGAAGATGCTGAGCGTACCAGTACCTGTCCGGTCGCTCTTTTCGACGCCTTCTGCTAGAATACGGTCAAGTAAATCAAGATATTGTCTCATTCCTCCCCTCCTTCTAAAAATAGAGCGAGATGCTAGGTCTCGCTCTGAAATTATATGAGTTTATTTTGCTTGATAATCAACTTTGATACCGGGGCCCATAGTAGTAGCGACGGCAACCGATTTAATGTAAACACCCTTAATAGAGGATGGCTTCTGCGCCTGCAAGCTAGCAAAGAAGGTATTGGCGTTTTCAAGCAATTTTTCAGCACCGAAGCTAACTTTACCAACACTTAAATGGATAGCAGCCTGCTTGTCGACACGATATTCTACCTTGCCAGCTTTGGCTTCTTCGGTAGCTTTGGCGACGTCGGTCGAGACAGTACCGCTCTTCGGGTTCGGCATCAAGCCTTTCGGGCCGAGCAAACGAGCGTACTTACCGAGTTTTGGCATGTAGGCCGGCGTAGCGATTAAGACGTCAAAATCAAGCGTGCCCTTGTCAAGAAGTTTGACAACGGCTTCATCGCCAGCAATATCAGCACCAGCTTTTTTGGCTTTGTCAGCATCAGTGTCAGCTGCGAAAACGGCTACCCGAACAGTCTTGCCAGTACCATGAGGTAGAACTACGGTCGAACGAATATTTTGGTCGGCTTGACGCGGATCGACGCCTAGACGAACGTGAACTTCAACACTAGCGTCAAATTTGCTCGGATTGGTTTCGGTAGCAAGTTTGATGGCATCGGCGAGCGTGTAGGCCTTGTCTTTTTCAACTTTTTCGGCAGCCTGGCGGTAAGCTTTGCCGCGGCGTTCAATCAACGGACGAACTTTTGGTGCTGGGCCTTTTTTGACAGCCGCTTCAGCGTCGCCCTGCGGTGTAGTGTCGCCAGCTTCTTTGCGAGCTTCTTTTTCAGCTTTAGCTTCGGCTTCTTCGATAGCTTTGGCGCTGCGCTTACCAGCTTTGGCAACTGTCGCTTCGCGGACTGAGTGCTTTTCGGCGGCAGCAATTGCCGTTTCAATCTCGGCTATAGTATTTTTTTCGCTGACGTCAAGCTTGAGCTCGGCAGCTTTTTCTAATAGTTCGGCTTTTTTAGCCATCAGATATTTAATCCTTTCTGTGGTACAAGCGACTTGACGTCTCCCAACATTGATTTAATAAAACGTCTACGATTATACCAAAAAATAACTAGAAAGTCCACCTAATTTTCCAGAGGTAATGTAGCATTACCACTATAAAATTATTGACCAAAATACTACGTTTTGCTATGATTGGTCTCATGTCCTGTGAAAATTACGATTAAAACAATAATAAGCCAGGACATAAATCCACGAGTATTTGAAGTT
This sequence comes from uncultured Candidatus Saccharibacteria bacterium, assembly GCA_938042065.1. GTDB lineage: Bacteria > Patescibacteriota > Saccharimonadia > Saccharimonadales > Saccharimonadaceae > Saccharimonas. Next base: position 26,896 of record CALISG010000025.1, on the reverse strand, counting down.
TAGCCTATCCGTGGGGGTATTTAACCAAGGAGATAATTATGCGTTTATACGGGGTCTTGACGACACTCGGTGCCGCTGGTGCAATATGCTTAATAGCAACACACCCAGCCTATGCCGAAACGAGTACGGGCCGCTCGCTACTACTCGCACAGCAAAATAAAAATAAATTAACGATTGCAAAGAAAACACCGCTGCTAGCTACCCAAAACAAGAAAGCTTTGCTAGCAAAAGCAGACGAGAAGCAAACCAGCGGAGTTGATGACGATAAAGCCAAACCATCGTCTGCACCAAAGGACAAATCTAACGAGACAAAACCAATCGAACAACCAACCTACGCGATAGTAGCCGCCGGCGATAGTTTGGCGTCAATTGCCGAAAAATACAATACAACTTGGACACGTATCTTCGACGCCAACGAGTCGCTCGGTAACCCAAATACTATTGACATAGGGCAGAAGTTGCGAATTCCTAGCGCAGAAGAGGTCTTGCCAAACCGCTCGTCAGCTATCGTTGCAGCGCAACAAGCAGCCGCCAGCTCTAACGCAGCGGCGCCATCAGTTCGGACTTCTACAGTTACTACGCGATCGTATAGCTCAAAGCCGATTAACTCGTCAAGCTACTACGTCGGCAACGGCATGTGGTGCACCGATTACGTTCACAGCCGCCGCCCAGACGTCGCTGTATACGGCAATGCCGGTTATGGTTGGATTTCCAGCGCTCAAGCTGCTGGTAAATCAACTGGCAGCGCGCCGCGCGCTGGAGCTGTCGCGGTGACAAACGGCCATGTTGCTTACGTCGAGTCGGTTAATAGCGATGGCAGCTATACTGTTTCAGAAATGGGTTGGAATTACCGCGCTGGCAATTACAACAAACGTACAGTAAGACCAGGTACATTCGGACAATTCATCTACTAAATAATTATAACTAGTAGAATTAGAAAAACCGCTACATACGCTAGCGGTTTTTTAATTTAGAACAGACAAATTACCCGCGTAAAGACTTATCTGCAGCCTCAACTAGTTCGCGCACAATCACTGCATAATCGTCATATACGCGAAAACCTGCAGCATAAGCGTGTCCGCCGCCGCCGAAATATCCAGCTATCTGCTCTGATACTGGCATATTACTGCGTAATTTCCCGGTTAATTTACCGTCAGGGTAAGTTTTGATAGCGCAAGCCACTTCAACCCCCTCAACCAGGCGCATTTCGTCGAGCACTAGAACGCTAGGATTATACTGATCGCTATATTTTTGAATCTCTTCCCACGGGATGTGAATTATAGCTAATTTACCATCGAGCAAATATTCGATACGTTCAATCAAGCGGCCTTTATATGCCAAAATCTCTGGCGACTTTTTCATAAATTCGCGGCGTCGTTCCTCAATAGCTGAGTTGCTAGCACCGAGCGCAGTTAATTCGCCAGCGACACGAAACGAGTCGGCTGTGGTATTTTGTGTCGTTAAGCCTAGGCTATCACTCATGATAGCAATCAGCATATTTTCTGCAGCTTGCGGATTAATTACCCAGCCAGCAGTATGCGCTAGATTGTAAATCAGTTCGCCAGCTGCAACTACCGGCTGGTTGACATGAGTAGCATCAAAAGTCAGCGTCGAATCAGTTGTGTGATGATCCAACGCTATAACGGGATGCGTCTCAAGAAAATGACGCACACCTGGCATACTTAAACTTTTACTGATTAATAGTTCAGCATTAGTATCAACGATAATTGCTAAGTCGGCACTCGTGTCAAAATCGCTAGTTATTCGATCCCAACCGTGAATGTAACGTAAGTATTTCGGGGTATCAACTGGACAGTGCAGCTGAACATTTTTGCCGAGGTCACTTAGAATTTCTTCCAAGGCTAAGCTGCTGCCGATACTATCACCGTCAGGATTTTCCGCTTGGACTACAACAATTTTCTGCGCGTTATTGATAGCGTCAATAGCTTTGTCAAACATCACCTAATAGTATAGCAGCAATTAGCTAGCCTTGCATCCGAATTAGCCAGATAAACTCTGCATAGAAAGAGCAGCTTTACGGCTTCTTATCAAGAATGATTAAGTGTTCAATATGTGGTGTACGCGGGAAAAAATTATAGCCGCGATACCAGGCGATTTGGTAGCTTTGCTGGAGTAAGGCGACGTCGCGGGCTTGGGTGACGGGATTGCAGCTGAGATAAATGATACGCGGCGGTAATTTTTGCAACAATGTCGCAATAACGTCGGGATGCAAGCCGGCGCGCGGCGGATCAACGATGACGATTTCCTTGCCTGTAATGTGGTCGAGGGCTTGTTCGCTGGGAGCGAGGACGGCGCGGGCGTCGGTGCGACCAAGTTCGGCGATGTTGCGCTGCATTTCGGCGACAGCGTGTTCGTTGATTTCCACCAGCGTGATGTTGCCGCCGCCAATGGTCAGACCAATAGTGCCGACGCCAGCATAGAGGTCGAGGGTTGGTCGATCGGCAGCGAGTAGCACCTCAGAAAAAATCTGGGCAACTTTACGTGGGTCCCGGATTATTTTCTGATGGTGCCCGAGCTGCCAATACGAACTCTCGCGTGACACCCACTCCTTCATATCGCGCAGCGCCTTCTCGTAAACCGGAATGTTGACTTGAAAAAAGCCTTCGCAGGCGTAGCGGAATGGTATGCCAAGGATAGCGTCAGTCAAGGTGGTGTTACCGAAAAGCGCCAAGCGCTCGGTGATGCGGCTGGCTGGCGAGCGCGGGTCGGAATAGATAATTTCCCCGCCCTGAGCTGGTAGCTTGGCGGCTTCAGTAGCGGTAATTATTTCGGGCAAGCGATCTTTAACATACAACTGCCATACGCAACTTCCCGATTGATCGCAGCGGACGAGCAAGGTCTTGAGCTGGCGAGCCGCGACGCGTTTATGGCGCAGCAAATTGCGGATCGCCCGCGCCAGGTTATTGATTGCAGGGTGCGCCAAGCTCGTGCCATCGATGACAATCTTGCCTTTGCTGCCGCGGCGAAAAAATGCTAAATCAAGCGTATCGCCAGATGATTCTTCACGGTCGCTATCCGCGTCTATATCTTGGTTATTATCAGAAAATAATTCGGGACCCGAGACAAGCCCAGATTTTTTCTGAGATACCGCTCGGGATACCACCGATTCGCTGTACCAGCTAAATTCAACTTTGTTGCGATAACCATATGCGACATTGTCGCAATAAATGTCAATCGCCGCCGGTAGTGTGACATTATGCAGTGTAAAGGCGTCGTCGATCAGTTGCCTTTTGTACGCCTGTTCAATCTCGAGCGGCATGATTTGCCACGGGCTGGTCGAAAGATAACTATCCGGGTCGCGCGGTTGGATACGGTCGGGGCTTGGCGAGATTACTTCCTCGACAACTGCTTCGACAAAGTGTGATTTCTTTTTGGTAATGCGAACGGTGACGGTCTCGCCGGGCAATCCGCCCCATACGAAGCATTTGCGCCCGTCGGCCAACGTCCCTAGCGCTTGCCCGCCGCCAACGATTTTGTCAAGGCGAATAGTCTCGAGTGACTGTCTTTTCATCGTACTTATTATAACAAAATGAAAGATACTGTTTGGTAGAGATCACGAAAGGCGTCTCCATAACAATAACGCATGCCTTTCCAACGACCAAAATTATGACGCTAGCAACTTAATAGTGTGGCGAGCGATTTCGACGCCTTCATCTGTCGGTATGACAATTATCGGCTTACTGACTGCCGCTTGCGAGATGCTAGTGAACTCGGTCGGGTTAAGACATGATTTGTTACGATTGCCATCAAGTATGAAGTCGAGGCATTCCAAGTGAGCAACGATGCGCCGGCGCAAATTCGCCGAACGTTCCCCTACTGTGCCAGTAAATACCAGCAAGTCGGCGCCGTTCATGGCGACCACCATGGCGCCGATAGCCTTATGGACACTGTGAATCAAAGTCATCAGCGCTAGATGAGCAATATGGTCGCCATTAGCTTCGCGATCAAGAATTTCACGAATATCGCTAGTTCCGCTGAGTCCGAGTAAGCCGCCCTTCTCATCAAGATAATGCTCAAACTGATCATCATCGAGACCAAGTTTAGTTTTGAGCGCCATAGCAGCAGTGTAATCGATAGAACCGGTACGCGTTGCCATAATTACCCCCTCTAGCGCCGAGTAGCCCATGGTGTTGTCGATACTGCGCCCGTGAAAAACTGCACTCACCGACGAGCCGCTACCTAGATGACAAACGACAACCTTTGGTGGTAATTTACCGCGGTTCCACAGCTCATTAACGGCAGACGAAACCGACAAACCATGATAACCAAAACGCTTAATCTCGAAGCGATCAGCGTCTTGCAGATTGATACCGTAGTTCCAGGCGTAGCTCGGCTTGCGAGCGTGAAAAGCACTATCCGAAATTAGCGCCACCGGTACAGTCGGCAGCGACGAGCGCAGAGCCTCTAGCTCTTGCAGCGTACCGGAGACGTGAATCGGGTCAAGCGGCAAAATATCGCGTATATGCTGGACAACGTCATCATCAACAAGCCTGTCTTTGAGAAAATAATTGCTCGGTGCAACAATCCGCAGTCCGATCGCGCGAACATCGCTAGGACTTTCTAGTAAATGTTCGCTGTTAAAAATGCCATACAGATGCGCGGCCGACTGGGAAATGTCAGCAAAACCAAGCGGTACTTGCCGCATATCGCCGCCAGTACGCAGCGTCGCGATTAATTCGCTGCCACTCTGCTCGATATGTAACGCGGCAACCTCTTTGAGCTTGTCGTCGACCAGCGCGTATTTGCGGCTAGCGCTGCCTGGATTTGCGATTAGTAGTAATGACATTCCCCCACCCTTTTCTTTACGTTAATTTGTTTGCCCGTGCCAGGCTTCCTCTTTTGCCTCGTCTAGTCCGCGTGCTGCTGGCCACACCCAGGCGTCAATTTCTGGCAAGTCAACGCCGTTAGCCTTGATATAAGCAGTATTCTCGTCAATCTTGCCCTGGTAGATCGAAGCCAAGTGCTCGGCCTCCTCAAACGGAACGACGCCATTGCGGCCCAGCTGGCGGAATGCAGCAATTGCCAAATCATAGCGGCTGGTTTCGTTGCGAACATGCATGTCAAACGGCGTGGTCGTCGACCCAATCTCTTTGTAACCGCGAATATCGAAGCGCGTCGAATCAACAGCATAGTTAAAGAGAATCGATTTGACTGTCTGCGGATAGCCATGGAAATTGAAGATAACTGGCTTGTCGTCAGTAAATACCTTGTCAAAGAACTTTTGGTCGGCAACGCGACGCAACGTACCAAAGCCAACAGTAGTCAGACTCGAAACGTTAACGCAGCGAATTTTAGCGTTCGGACAATGCGTTTTGACAATATCAATAGCTGCCATAGTTTCTTTGGTCGGATAATCGCCGCAAGCGGCCATAACTAGATCAGGATGTTCATCGCTTGCAAAATCCCAAACCATCAGACCAGCATCGACCTGCTGGCGAGCGAGTTCTGGCGACAACCAGCGCGGCTCGAGAGTTTTACCGGCCACCAGCGCGTTAATCTGGCGAACACTTGACAGCATATGCTCTAAGCAAACTAGTGTGACATTACCGTCCGATGGGAAGTAAACATCACTGAAATTACTCTGGCGGCGTAGAATATCGTCGATAAAGCCAGGGTTCTGGTGACTGAAACCATTATGATCTTGGCGCCAACCGCTCGAGGTCAGTATGTAGTTAATACTAGGTATAGTACCGCGCCACTCGACGTTACGGCTTTGGGTAAGAAACTTGGCATATTGATCAACCATACTACCAACAACCTGCAAAAAAGCCTCGTAGCTAGCGAACATAGCATGGCGGCCCGTCAGCACATAACCTTGCATCAAGCCTTGCATGTTGTGTTCGGACAACATTTCCATGACTCGGCCATCACGCGACAGATCCTTATCCCACTCCATGATCGGCCATTGCCAACTGCGGCTAGTAACCTGGAATATCTCGTCAAGCTTGTTGGAATAAGTCTCGTCTGGGCTCATGAAACGGAAGTTCTTACTCTCGGCGTTGAGACGAAAGACCTCGGTCAAGTAAGCGCCAGCCCGGCGCATACTGCTAGAGCCAATAGTGCCAGGGGTTTCGGCGTCTTCAGCGAACTGCTCGACATCTGGCAGCACCAGCGGCCGATAAACAGTTGCGCCGCCACGAGCATGCGGCGACATACCCAAGCGCTTCTCTAGCTGTTCAGGCAAGATATCCTTGACAAAATCACCAAAACCTGTCGCTTCGTTGAATAACTCGTCAAACTTATAACTCTTGAGCCACTGGTTCAAGATTTTGAGCTGCTCGGGATCAGATTTTGCTTCACTGAGCACTGTCTGGTGCGCCAGGCAATTACCTTCAATTTTGTTGCCTTCGACAAATTTCGGCCCAGTCCAGCCCTTTAGCGTGCGCATGATAATCATCGGCATGCGCGGCGCTTCTGTGTTCGTACTAGCACGAATCTCAGCAACCAAATTGTGAGCCCACTCAAGCGCGTTTGCCATTTCATCGTGCGGATCGACGCCGTCTTTTGTAGCGTCAACAATGCGCGGCTCATAACCGTAGCCGCTAAAGAGCGTCATCAGTTCGTAATTACTCATTCGGCCAAAAACAGTCGGTGCCGAAATCTTATAACCGTTGAGGTGAAGAATTGGCAATACTAAACCATCTTTGCGCGGATTGAGCAATTTGTTAAGATGCCAAGCACCAGCTGTCGGCCCGGTCTCAGCTTCACCATCACCAACCAAACAAGCTACCGTCAAATCAGGATTATCCATCGCCGCGCCATAACTAGTGCTGAGCGCGTAACCAAGTTCACCGCCCTCGAGAATTACGCCCGGCGTCTCGGGATTAGAATGGCTCGGAAAACCGTACGGCCAGCTAAATTCGCGACATAGTTTGCGAATACCATCCAGATTAGTCTCCATTGAAGGATCAAAATTAGCAAGCGTACCTTCCAAAAACAGATTAGCTTGCAATGCCGGGAAGCCATGACCTGGCCCCAGTACAAACATCATGTCCTTATTATGCTTCTTGGCCGAATAGCTGAGATGCGCATAAGCAAAGTTAATACCTGGCCCGCTTCCCCAATGTCCGAGAATCCGCGATTTGATATCGTCAAAAGTTAATTCCTTTTTCAGCAGATGATTTTCTGCCAAAAATATTTGCCCCACCGTCAGATAGTCTGCCGCACGCAAATATTGCTTTATCGAGTGTTTTTCGTGTGCATTCATAACTTTATATTATAAAGGTTATGGTAAATATTGCCAACTGATTAGCCGCTTTTTCGTGATAAAATCACATTATGAGACGCCAAGTCGCCACCCATTCGCAGCATTTTTTGCATAATCCACGCTTGATTGCCGAGCTGATAGGCCACAGCAACATACGCCGCGGCGATTTGGTAATAGATATCGGCGCTGGCAGCGGCGCCATTACGGCAGTGTTAGCCCGAAGATGCCGGCAAGTTTTAGCATACGAGAACGAACCAGGCGCTCTCAACAAACTACAGCAAAATATGCGCCGGTACAAAAACGTCAAAGTAATAGCGCAAGATTTTCTGCAAGCGAAATTACCAGATGAATCATATAAAGTTTTTGCTAATATTCCCTTTCACTTGAGCGCCGACATAGTACGCAAATTGACTAACAACAACGAAATGCACGCACCGCGATCAATTTACCTGATCGTCCAAAAACAATTCGCGCAAAAAATAGTACCGAGCGACTGGCACTTTACTTCTCAATTAGGCACACAACTAGCTCCATGGTGGCAGACACGAATCCGCCGACCGCTACGCCGCACAGATTTCACACCGCCGCCAGCAGTCGATACCGTACTGCTAGAGCTGAAGCCGCAGTCCGAGCCGCTCCTATCTACATTAGAACGCGACAAGTACCAAAGTTTCGTCGCGAAATGCTACGCTTCGCAAAAAGTCTTTGCTACCATACCGCGCGCCGAAGCCGGCATCAACCCTGAACGCAAACCGTCAGAGTTGACTCCCGAGGAATGGGTGCGGCTATATTCTATGTCGTAATTTCCATATCGTTGATGAGCGTGGTATAATATTTGTTGCACGCTCGTTTATCAGTGGGTCGTCGCCAAGTGGTAAGGCACTGGGTTTTGGTCCCAGCATTCGCAGGTTCGAGTCCTGCCGACCCAGCCAAATTATGCAAACGAAAATATCATAAACCGCTCAGATCTGGATAACCTAAGCGGTTTATTTTTATGAATCGTATCGACATTTAGCAAATTCATAGTTTGCTTTGTTTTATTGACGCCACCCCTAAATACCATTAGTATAATAAGTATGCGAAAAGTGTCTCTGCCGAGCATATTGCGGTACAAGAAATCTTACTTGCGGCATGATATCATAACGGCGTTGTTGATAGCCGTCGTGAATGTTCCCAATGCGTTGGCTTTTTCGGTAATCGTCGGACTGCCGCCCGAGACTGGCTTATATACGACAATTATTGGTGCGCTAGTATTTGGGTTGTTGGGATACTCGCATCGATTGGTGGTTGGTGCAGATTCAGCGACGGCCATTCTGCTGGCGTCAGGTGCAGCGCTAGTGGCGCAAACAGGTACGCCAGAATATGTTAATGCAATCGCAGCGATGACGTTGCTATCAGGCGTCCTACTACTATTGCTGGGGCTATTCAAATTTGGCTTTTTGGCAGATCTGGTATCGCGGCCAGTGATGATTGGTTTCATGGCAGGCGTGGGAGTGCAGCTGATTGTTACACAGTTACCAGCTTTATTAGGATTAAAAGCATCAGGCGGTTTCTGGAGTCATTTAGCGTCAATTACCGCGCAAGCTGGTTCAATCAACTGGATGACCGCTACGCTAGCGCTCTTGGTGCTAGGTGTAGTGTTGTTTTGGCGATCATCGCGAATACCGAGCGAACTAATCGGTATCGCTATGGCTGTAGTATTTGCAATAGTATTTCACGTCGATGCGTACGGCGTAGAGTTTTTAGGTTCGCTACCAAGCAATATGCCAAACTTAATAGTGCCCACGGTGTCGCTCGAGATGCTAAATACAATTATGCCAACCGTATTATCAATTGCGCTCGTAGTACTAGTCCAGAGTTCCATGACGGCGCGTTCCATTGGTAGCGAACATGACGATAAAATCCAGACCAACCAAGATACGGCAGCCCTTGGAATAGCTAATGTTGCTTCAGCTCTATTCCACGGCTATACCGTTAGTGCCTCGCCGCCGCGCAGCCAGTTAGCCGACTCGCTGGGTATGCGTTCGCAATTGAGCGGTATTGTTGCCAGCTTAGCAATGATGGCGTTGATCGTTTTTGGCGGTACTTTGTTACACTACGTGCCGCTAGCAGCACTAGCAGCGATAGTTTGTACGGCAGGTTTACGCTTGATTCGTTTTCGTGAATTGCACTATTTGTGGGCTGTCCATCATGAGGAGTTTATGATCGCGCTAGTTGCTTTAGCTTGTACGGTACTATTCGGTGTACAGTTAGGTATTTTGGTAGCGGTAGCAACCTCGCTGATGGAGCGATTGCGTCGACAGTACCACCCTGATGACGCTGTGCTGCTGCGCGATGGCGAGCTGTCATCATGGGCGGCTGATCGGGTAAAAGATAAGATAGACTCTTTGCCAAAAGATACATTAGTTTATGCATTCGGCGAATCGCTTTTTTTCGAGAATATTAATTATTTCGCTGAACGGTTACGGCGAGCTATTCATCGCGCTAAACATCCAGTAACATATGTGGTGATTGACGCTGGAGCGATTGACGATATCGACTATACAGCGGTTGAAGCGCTCAAACGTTTGTACCGCGAGCTTGGCGAAGATGGTATCGCGATTGCTTTTGCGCACGTGTCGCCGGGATTGCGCAGCCAGTTTGATATCTATGGCATTACCGATATAATTGGCAGCCGCAACATTTACACAACATTGTCTCTGGCATTGGCGCATCAGAAACAGGCTTCGGCAATTGAAATGATCAGAGACCTTAAAATCGCTAGCGATTCGTATATCGTGGTCGGCGGTGCCGTGCTTGATATGATGCATTTGCGCGATACACCTAATGTTGATTTAGTAGTATCGCGCGAAGTTTACGACCGTTTCGCGAGCAAGAAACATTGGCGTGAGGTGACACTAACTAGTGGCAAGCGAATTTTGGTACATGAACAATACAATCTGCTAAAAAGTTGGATGGGTAATTCCTTGACAGCATTACAGCGAGATATGCAAACCATCGATGGGATACCCGTAGTCTCGACCGACCGGCTGATTGCTGCCAAACGAAAGATGGCTCGTCGTAAAGATTTAGCTGATTTAGAGCTATTGCGTGGACACATCAAGCGCCGGAATTAATTAGCGAACTTTTTGTTTTTCTTGAGCGGCCGTTTAAGACGCTTGGTAATTCGCTGAAGATTCGGTCGCTTACCAAAGAACTTTCGTCCTACCCATTTGTGCAATTCAATCAAGACGATAGGTATAATGAGAGCAGAGACAGTCACTAAGAGAAGGTGCGTGTTACTTACTGGCGTAATATGCAGCAACTGCCCAAGCGGCGTAGCTAGGGCGACAATCTGTAGCGCGACAGCGATGATTAGCCCGACGATAAAGGGTGCATTTCGTTTGCGCAACCGACCGATTAGCGATTCGTAATCACTGCGTGCTTCGATAGCGCTAGCCCACTGCGCGGTTACCAGCGAGCAAAAAGCAATCGTCCGAGCATAATCAGCACCAAAGCGTTGATTGAAATAAATATAGAATCCCAGCGTCATTGATGACATAATTATAGCAATCAACAATATTCTCGAAGTCATAAATTTACTGAGCAGCGGCGCGTTAGCGCGTTTTGGCTTCTCTAGCATATTCCGAGGCTCGCCCGGCTCCAGTCCAATCGGAATCACCATAGCGCTATCGGTAACTAAATTAACCCATAAAATCTGCACAGGCGCTAGCGGCAGCGGTAGACCAGAAATCAATGCGCTCAGCGACACAATAACTTCGCCGAGGTTAGTCGCTAACAGATACGTTACCATGCGCTTGATATTAGCATAGACAGTTCTACCCTCGTGAATAGCCGAAACAATTGAGCGAAAGTTATTATCAAGCAAGATGATATCGCCCGCGTCCTTGGCAATTTGTGCCCCTGCCCCCATAGCGACACCAACATGAGCATTAGTCAGCGCCGGAATGTCATTGACACCGTCGCCAGTCATAGCAGTGATATTATCGCGCTTGAGCACTTCAAGGATGCGATGCTTATGCTCGGGCAAAACGCGCGCGCAAACACGGATAGTATGCAACCTTTCAGCTAGTTCGTCGTCAGATAATGTAATAATCTGCCGGCTATCAAAAACCTGGTTGCGATGCTCGACTAGGCCAAGCTGCTTACCAATATGATAAGCTGTCTCGAAGTGGTCGCCGGTGACCATGCGTACGCTGATGCCAGCGGCTTGCGCGCGAGCAATAGCGCCTTTGGCTTCTGGCCGCAGTGTATCTGCCACACCTACAAAACCATCAAAAACCAGCGGCGTATTATCTGGAATACCTTCAAGCGAGTCAATTGGTTTATTGAGCGACGCATGTGCTAGCGCAATTACTCGAAAACCAAGTCCAGTCAGATGATGTAATTCAACTAAAGCTTTCTCGCGTTCGCCTTCGGTGATATCGCAATGGTCAACGATTTTCTCTGGTGCTCCTTTGACAGCTAGAGTATACTTAGCCCCATTATGCCGCAAATTGCCGCTCATTGCCATTGAATGCTCAAATGTAAATTCCCGCAAAGGCTGGCCAAGTTTGGGAGCCGTTTCGGACGAATTAATAAACGAAGCAAAAGCTTTATCAAGTGGATCGGCAGTTTTTCTCTGGCCTAGCAGCGTGCTAGCAGCGAGTGTCTGCAAAACGCGTTTTTCGTTGTGGCGCGGGTGCCAAATTTCTTGAACAGATAATTTGTTGCGTGTTAGCGTGCCGGTTTTATCAGTAGCGATAGTCGTGATAGCACCGATTGACTCGATTGAGCCCATAGTCCGTACCAATGCTTTGCGGCGAGCCATCCGACGCATCGCTAATACCAAGATAACTGAGATGGCGATTGGTAAGTTCTCGGGTACTGCACTAACACTGAGAGCAATCACAAAGCGCAAAGCTTCGCTCCACTCAACACCGCGAGCTAGCGCCAACCAAAAAGCAAATAAAGCAATGCCCAAGATAACAGCCACTATACGCGTGATAAGCCTATCGATTTTCTGCTGTACAGGATTGACATTATGGTCACCAGACGATAAATCGCTCAAACGACCAAACTCGGTATCGTTAGCAGTAGCGGTTACTATCGCCATGGCAGTACCGCCAACGACAAATGAGCCTTGGAAGACCATGTTGGATTGTTCGTAAATTTCGCGATCGCTCGGCAGGACGGCACAAGTTTTTTCAATCGGCAGCGACTCGCCGGTTAATTGCGATTCATCAACACGAAAAGAGCGCGCCTCTAGCATGCGGGCATCAGCAGGAATTTTATCGCCCTCATCAAGGATTATCACGTCGCCTGGAACTAACAACGTCGCAGCAATCATCTCACGCCGCCCTTTTCGCAATACCTCGACTTCAGCAACAGACTGTTTTTGCAGCGATCGCAAAATCCGCTCAGTCGAAAACCGTTGCACATAATAAATAATCGCGTTCACCGCCATGATAAAAATAATCAACCCAGCATCAAAATACGACTTGTGCCACAAACTAACAATTGCCGCCACTATCAGCACTGTCATAAAAACCGACTTGAACGGCTCAACAATTTTACGCCAAAGCGGATCAGACTTGACCTTGATCGTGTTTAAGCCGTAGTGGCGTAACCGCTCATCGCTCTCGATATCGGATAATCCTTTGGTGGTTGATTCAAGTTCAACTAGTGTTTCTTTAATGGTTTTATCGTAAAAAGCCATAAGCACATTATAGCAAATTTTAGTTTTTAACAATAAAGCGCTATACTGAAAATATGAAGGTTAAAATCGAGATAGACACTATAACATTCGTACGTTTTTGGCTGGTAGTAATCGGCTTTGGGTTAGCAGGCTTATTAATTTGGAATGCTCGTACAGCGTTAGTAATTATTGGAGCGGCAGCATTCTTAGCACTAGCTCTCAATGGGCCAGTCAGCTGGTTGGCTAATAAACTGCCCAACCGCAGCCGAACCCTCAGTACAGCTATCGCTTTTATCGTTATTGTAGCAATGCTAGCGGCAATTCTGTTTTTGGCAGTGCCGCCAATAGTTCAGCAAACAATTAGCTTTTTACAAACTCTGCCCGATACGATACGAACAATGTCGGCGCAATGGAAGGGCTTTGGTGCTATAGTATCGCGTTATCATTTAGAATCGCAGATTGATCAAATGGTTGTTTCAATACAAGGAAATGCAACGTCGTGGCTGGCAAACTTTGGACAGAACTTTCTCAGCGGCGTCGGAACAACAATGTCGCTAATCACCGAGGCCTCGCTAGCGCTAGTTCTAACATTCCTAATGCTAGTCGAAGGACCGCGCTGGTCACAATACTTCTGGGGATTATATAGCAACGACAAGCGAATGCAGCACCATCGGATCATCTTCCGGCGAATGAATGCAGTAATCTCTGGATATGTAAGCGGACAATTGATCGTTTCGGGTTTAGATGGTGCTTTTGCCGGCTTAACAGTATTTATCTTGAGTCAAGTTTTTCCAGCAGTACCAGCAAACATTGCTTTGCCAACGATTGCTATTATGTTTATCTTGTCGCTGATCCCAATGTTCGGCGCAGGAATTGGTGGCATTATCGTCTTTGCATTACTGGCAATTAATAGTATGCCAGCAGCGATAGCTTTTGGTATTTACTTCATCATTTATCAGCAGATTGAGAATAATGTAATTTCGCCAACCATTCAATCCAAGCGTATTGAACTTTCGCCGCTAATGGTTTTGATGGCGGTAACTATAGGACTGTACATGTTCGGTATGGTTGGCGGTATTATCTCGATACCGATAGCTGGCTGTGCCAAAGTGCTTGCAACTGAATATATCAAGGTCGAACGCCGCGAAGAACCAGCTGTCAAACCAACAAAGCTTGCTCGCCTGCTCAAGCGTGTTCGCCGCGAAAAAAGTAAACCAGAGGCAGCTAAATCAGAAGCTGAAGCCTAGTAAAAGATTGACCTAGCCAGCTCACACCATTCAAAAAATCTTTTAAACACTTGAGTCTACTCTGGTTTTTCGTCAGCATACGCCCATAAAGTATCATGTGCGGTGTCTTTGACAACTACGCCGTATTCATTGAGCAGCTCGTCGCGTAATTCATCGGAATTTACCCAATTCTTGTTATCGCGAGCACGGCGGCGTTCTACCAATAGCCGCTTACATTCATCATCAATATCGGGAGTTGAGTCCAACAGCTCAAGCCCCAATGCCGCATCAACAAACTCTAAAAATTCGATTAGTCCAGCTCGATAGATTTTCTGCGGTGGTTTTTTGTCGAGTTCAGTTAAGGCTTTATCGACAATAGCTAGCGCCCGTGGCGTTTCTAAGTTATCGTTTAACGCTTCTTTGACAGCGCCAATAGCTGCACTCGGCGAGAAATCATGTCGCAGATCGTTGTTCTCGGTATCACTATGTAAGCGATCGTGAACTTGATGTCGTAAACAAGCCACGTCGCGCCAATGTTGTAGCCGGTTATGTGCTGCCTGCAAATTCTCGAATGAAAAATTACCTTCGTTAGAATAATGTCCCTGCAAAATAAACATTCGCAAATCCATCGCCGAGAAACCACGCTGCTTTAGATCATCAAGCGTGTAGCCATTACCGAGAGATTTGCTGATTTTGCCGCCATTAATCTTCAGATGATTGCAATGCAGCCAAAAGTTCGCAAACCTTTGGCCAGTTGCCGCTTCGCTCTGGGCAATTTCGTTAGTATGATGCACCGGGATGTGATCAATTCCGCCAGTATGAATATCGATTGTCTTGCCGAGCAAACTCATGGCGATAGCCGAGCATTCCAAGTGCCAACCAGGAAAGCCCATAACTGGCTTGTTATCTTCTGGTGGCGTATCTAGCAAATCAGCAGGCGTCTCCCACTCCATATCGCGCACTTTGCCTTTCTCGGTAAATTTCCAGAGCGCGAAATCCCACGGTTGACGCTTCTCACTGTTAGCATCGACGCGAGCGCCAGCTTTTTGGGCGCTCAAATCAAGCTGCGCAAAGTCGGCGTAACGCGGAAAAGTACTGGTATCAAAATAGATGCCGTCGCTGGTTTGATAGGTACAGCCGCGCTGTTTAAGAGCCCGCAGCAAAGAAATCTGCTGCGAAATGTAATCAGTCGCCTTGGCTATATGCGTCGGCGGAATAAGATTGAGCGCTTTCATGCCGTCAAGAAAATGTTGCGTGTAGTATTCAGCGATTTCCCAAGCAGTTTTTCCATCGCGACGAGCGCCCTTTTCAAGCTTATCCTCACCTTCGTCTGCATCACTAACCAAATGTCCAACATCGGTTATATTCATCACGCGATCAACCGTATAGCCGTCAATTTGCAATGTCCGAACTAGCGTATCCCAATAGACGTAGGCTGCCCAGTTACCGACATGTAAATCATCGTAGACAGTCGGCCCGCAAGTATATAAAGTTACTTTATCAGACGATAGCGGAGTAAAATCATCAAGCCGACGCGTCAGAGTGTTGTGGAGTCGTATCATTAATTATATTTTACGTCAAAAATGAGTATTTTTGAAGAGCGCTATTTATTCTAACCATTGCTTAAGTACTACCGCCTGGTTAAACTCCGCATCCTTAGCGCTATACAATAGCGTAATGATTGGATGACTAGGCCAGTCATTTCTCGCCTTGATGGCGGCGGGATTTTCATCTAACTCTTTTGTATAACGTTCTGAAAATTCTGCAAATTTTTCTGGGTCATGATTAAACCATTGGCGCAGCTCATTGGTTGGCGCGATTTCTTTAGCCCACTCGTCTAGCGCCGCTCGTTCTTTACTTATACCGCGCGGCCATAATCGGTCAACTAGCACGCGGTAGCCATCGTCCGATTCTGGCGATTCGTAAATTCGTTTAATTTTATAAACTGTCATGACAATACCTCCTTAACTATCGTTTGTAGAACTGGAATAACGTCCGATTCAAACCAGAGATTACGTTTGCGCCAACCAATATTGAGCGGCGATGGATGAACCAATGGAAAATAATCTGGCAAATACATATTAAAATCCGCCACAGTTGCTGTCAAATTCTGCTTGGCGCGGCGATCAAGATAATATTTTTGCGCATACGAACCAACCAAAATCGTCAATCGCACATTCGGCATCTGCGCCAATAAGCGCGGGTGCCATTTCTTAGCAAAGTCCAAGCGCGGCGGCAAATCGCCATGTGTACCTCTGCCTGGATAATAAAAATCTATCGGCATCAACGCAAAGAGATCGGGATTGTAAAACTGCTCGTCCGTTACGTTCAGCCATCGCCGAAGTAAGCGACCACTAGCATCATTCCACGGCTTTAATGTCTGCTGAGCAATTCGACCTGGCGCCTGCCCAACTAGTACAACTCGCGAACTTGACGAAGCAGAATACACAGGCGACCAGCCTCTATTAGCAAAATTAGCATTCATTGGATCGGCTGCAATCTGGTCATATAAAAGCGGTTTAGTATGCGACTTCATATATTATTAATAATCTTATCACATCCACTTCGTCGGCTTTAGTCTAATTTCTTTTCTCTACCAGCCGAGCAGTTCAGTAAAACGCTTCTGGGCGCTGGCACATTCGCCTAGCTCGATGCTCGTAACTGGTATATCGATACCGTATGAAAGCAATAACTCTCGCATTTCGTCCTGCTTATCGCGAGGAACTTCTATGTGTGAAATATTTGCAACGCCTATTCGTTTATCAGCGCGTACTTCGTAATGACTCATTGGTTTTTCTAGTTTTAATTGCGAATCAAGACTCCTAACACCGATTAAAATTGGATAATTACCCGAAATATCACTACCCAGACAGAAGACATCCCACACATCGCGTGCCTGCTTATTCACTTTCTTTCCCCAAGTATTATCGCCATTTTCATCATGCGACAATGTACGCCAAGTTTTCCAACGGCGCAACATTTTGACCCCATTGACCGTAAATAGCCGCGCATAAAACAAGCCGTAGTAATACGATGTCCAAGTCAGAGCATCGCCATAGCGATTTTTCTCTTTCCAGCCAAGACCATGCATGTCAGCATATGATCGCGCCACCATTCGACTCCGGCATAATGAAATCGAATGTACGATATGCCGATCACTGCCGCCAAAAACTGCATACACATCGCGGGATGGCTTGAGGCCAGCAATATCGCAAAAACTTTTCATTACATCAACGATACCGTCCTTACCGTGCTGCCAACGACCAGTACCATGCCAAAGTTGAGTATCTTTCGTTAGTTTTTGATATTCTCTTATCTCAGAATTATCAAATGAAAGTGAATCATTTACATTAATTATTCTCCTTTTAGCGATGGTATCTAAAGCCTTTTCAAAACGAAGCAACTTACTTTTGTAAATAATTAACATTAGGGTATGGTGCGGTAAATATCTTAGCGATCTTCGCACGAAAAGCTTTTGATAATTACTCCGTGATGACATATTAATTAATAGTTTCTCTAGCTTTTTCCAACGCATCAATTAGCGTCTGTTTTGGTTTCATACCGATCAGCTCAGCAACCTCCTCGCCAGCAGCAAAAATCTTCATATTTGGGATACCCTGCACGCGGTAATGCATAGCCAATTCTTTGTTGTCATTACTAGCATCAGTGTCAATTTTGACGACATCAAAATCTGTCTCGTCAGCGATCTGCTGCAATATTGGCGCCATCGCTCGACACGGCGGACACCATGGCGCCCAAAAATCAACCAAGACCGGACGCTTGCTTTTTAGTACTTTTTCTTCAAACTCTTGTTTAGTTGTAATACTAATTAATGCCATAATTCCTCCTTCTATTTTTACATTGTTGACATACTCCAGTAATGACTAAAGGACCGTCGAAACAGCAGCCATCAAGCTGGCGCCCGATCTGGCAACGTACTGAATCAGGAACTTTAATATCCTGTAAACTATCGCACTCGCTGCATATGAAATGATCGTGCGATTCCGGTGAAAAGTCGTACCGCAAACAGCCCTGCTTTGACGCGGGTGCCAGTCCAATAACGCCATCACCCTGCAGACGTTGCGTAATACGATGTACCGTGGTATCGCTAACATTTGAATACAACTCTCGCAACCGGCTAGCAATCTCGGCATTAGTAGCATGCTGCAGCTGGCATAAAATCGATAGTATACTATCAGTATATTTCGTGATTCGTCGACTAACTATTTGTGTCATATTTTTATTGTAAATGATTTACAATAAAAATACAATACTTTTTGACAGAACTTATCACGTCACACTTCATAGTCATGGCTCATGACAATCAAATTACCTTTCAGCTAAAGCTATTTTCGCCCGCCACCTAAATTAATTTTACTAGCAATAACTCTACTAAACTTCAAGCTACAAAATCGCGTCAAAAACACCAAAAGTTTATTCGGCCAACCAACTACGTACACTGCTTTGTTATTCATAATAGCGCGATAACTTTTCGCGGCAACTACTTCTGGTGTATAAACTCTAAGCCTAGTGAACATTGCCGAGTTTATCATATTAGCATTTCTTTCAAAATTAGTTGCTACCGGACCTGGACAAATCGCCGTTACCGACACGCCAGAACTTTTCATTTCTTCATGCAAAGCTTCAGAAAACGAGCGAACAAAAGCTTTCGAGGCATAATACATCGCCATGTACGGCCCAGCTTGAAACGAGGCAATCGATGCAATATTAACAATCTTACCCCTACCGCGACGATCCATATCTTTACCAAATAGATACGATAACTGCATCACGGCCAGCATATTAACGCTAGCGAGCCCTTTCTGGCGCTGCCAATCGACATCAACATAGCGACCAAACGAACCAAACCCGGCATTGTTAATTAAGATATCTATATTAATGCCTTTATGTTTAATCTCGTCATAAACTTCTTGAGCGCTATTCTCAGCACTCAAATCTTTAACTATGTAGACCATTTCAACGCCAAACTGGCGCTCTAACTCCTGTTTTTGTTGCTGCAATAGAACTTCGTTACGCGCAACAGCAACGATATTATAGCCATTTTTCGCAAATAGACGAGCAAATTCTCTACCCAAGCCGCTCGTAGTGCCTGTTATTAAAACATACGAAACTGTTTGTTCTTGACTCATAACAAGATTATACCTTATAATTGATTAATCTATGAACTCGAACCAAAAGAGTTCCTCTAAATCTCGCGTTTGAATCACCTTATCAACGGTCAAACTGCTCACAATATAAACTGCACAAAAGAAGGAGATACTTTTGAAAAATAAAATTAACGATAAAGAAATTTTACGCCTATTCTGGCAAGTATCTGCACCCTACAGGCACCGCAGAAATCTAGCGATATTTTTTACAATTATTACGATTGTCATTTCTATTTTTGTCGGCCCGCTTGTTATCGCAGAGCTGCTTAATATTATCCAGCACAACCAACTGCAAACCGCTAATAATTTATGGACGCTAATTGTTCTATATGGCGTTAGCGAACTGTGTTCAACGGTGATTGGCTGGCGCTTAGTAATGTATCTAGTTTGGACGTTCGAGACTGCATTGCAACGCGATTTACACTCGCGCTGCTTTAGTAAATTGACCAATCAAACAATGTTTTTCCATGCTAATAAATTTGGCGGTTCGCTCGTCAGCCAAACCAACAAACTAAACGGCGCTGTTGAGCGCTTTTGGGATACAATTTTTTGGTCGATTTTGCCGTTAGTTATTTCCTTAGCTGGATCAATAATCATTTTATCGACATTAATTTGGCAGTATGCTTTATTCCTGTTTATCTTTTCAATTATTTTTAGTATTGCCGTCTATTTTGGCTCTAGGCCAATGGCCAAGTTAAGCGAAAAAGAGGCTAAAGCCAGCAATAAAGTTAGCGGCCAATTAGCCGACATGGTTTCAAACATCCTGGCAGTTAAATCGTCTGGCGCTGAATCGCTAGAACAAAACCGCTTTTCAAAAACGGTCGGTTCATGGCGCAAAGCCAGCTTGGGTACAATGCGCGGCTTCCTGAAAGTCAGTACCGTTTATTCGACCATCAACACAATTATCAAAATTGGCGCAATTGCTTTTGCAGTATACGCCGCTCAGCACAATTTAGTATCAGTAGCATCAGTTTACTTAATCATAACGTATACAGGCAGCGTAGCGCACGAGTTGTGGAACATGAATGGCATCATGCGCAGTTACAATCGTATTATTGGCGATGCTCACGATATGGTAGAAATCCTTAAAACACCAACAACGCTAGTTGATCGCAGCGACAAAAAACTAAAAATTAAACGCGGCGGCATCACCATGGATAAGGTAACCTTTACGCACGACGAGGGTCAAGGTGATACACTGTTTCATGATTTTTCGCTGACGATTCGTCCTGGCGAGAAAATTGGTTTGGTTGGCGCCAGCGGTTCTGGCAAAACTACCCTCACCAAATTATTGTTACGGTTTGCCGATATTGACTCGGGCAAGATCACCATCGACTCGCAAGATATCGCCGAAGTTACCCAGGCAAGCCTGCGCCAGCAAATCGCCTATGTGCCGCAAGAACCGTTGCTATTTCACCGTTCGGTGCGTGAAAATATTGCTTACAGTCGTCCTGATGCAACTGATACAGAAATTGAAAAAGCTGCCAAGAAAGCTGGCGCTTACGATTTCATCGTCAAACTGCAAGACGGTTTTGACACGCTAGTCGGTGAACGCGGCGTCAAACTTTCGGGCGGACAGCGGCAGCGTATCGCCATTGCCAGAGCGATTTTGAAAGATGCGCCAATTTTAGTCCTTGACGAGGCAACGTCGGCATTAGACTCAGAATCAGAAGCGCTAATCCAAAAGTCGCTAGAAACGTTGATGAAAAACCGAACGTCAATTGTCATCGCCCACCGCTTATCGACCATCGCTAAGCTTGATCGTATCATTGTTTTGGAGAACGGATGCATCGTCGAAGACGGTTCGCACGATCAATTGCTCGCCAAAAAACGCGGCGTTTACGCTAAGTTGTGGGCACGGCAATCAGGCGGATTCATCGAGGAGTAATTTCTAGCATTTCCGACTATCAAAAAACACCGCCAAATCATGACGGTGTTTTTTTGATAATCTAAGACTATACTATTCCGACGCTTCAGTCTTTTCAGCTTCTCCCGTAACTTCGACTTGTTCGGCATCAGCGGACTCAGCTTCGCCGGCCGCCGCATCGTTGGCAGCTGCTAGAGCGCTCGGCTCATAGACGTTCGCCACAACCAAATCCTTGACCGTAATGTCGTCGTCAGCTGTGCCTTCGCGGCCATCGTCGTTCTCAACCAGCTCAACACCATCCGGCAAAACAATATCACCCACAGTCACCCGGTCGCCTTCTTTAACAAGACCATCCGTCGGCGCTTCCAATGCTTCCGGCAGATCCATCGGCAAGGCCTTGACCTTGATCTTCTCAAGCGCTTGCAGCACTACCAAGCCGGCACGCTCCGCCTCAGATTCTCCTGTACCACTCAAACGAATCGGCACTTCGGCAATTACTGGCTCATCAGCACGGATTGCGTGAAAAGAAATATGACGAAGAGCATTTGACCTAGTCGGATATGATTCAACGTCTTTAATCATCGCTATGCGCCGCTCGCTGCCTAGCAACTGGACGGGCGTATGCTTGCCAGCCAGCTTATAAACGCGCAGCACTTCGCCAGCTTCAGCCTGAATCGGCACCGCTTCCATACCTGCACCGTAGACCACGCCTGGCGTAATTCCTTGGCGACGTAGCATCTTAACTTTTTTGCCAAGCACTTCGCGCTTAGCAATCTTCAGAGTAATTTTTTCTCCCATTTCTCTCTTCCTTTCGTTAGATACCTTTTCGGAGGTTTACTATTACTTCTCTATTATAACACGTTTATGATAATGATTCTAACCAAGCTGGTAATTCACGATATCCCCGATCTGTTTCGATAATAAATTTTTAGACCCAAACCTGTTCCATTAGCTGGTGCTAGAAATCTGTGCTATAATCATCTCTAGCATGGAAGCCTTTATTAATTTGATTATTCATCTCGGCGTGCCAATTATCTTATTGGTAGTTTTCGCTGAGTCGGGTTTATTAATCGGCTTCATATTTCCAGGCGACAGCTTGCTATTTACGGCAGCTTATATGGTACAACAGCATATTTTGCCAATTGATATTCATCTATTCGCTATTCTGATATTTTTGGCAGCCGTGCTAGGCGATAGCGTTGGCTATAGTTTTGGACATAAGGTCGGCCGCAAATTATTTGAAAAAGAAAATTCGCGTTTTTTCAAGAAAAAATATTTAGAGCAAACTGAAAAATTCTACGACAAGCACGGTTCAATTACTATCGTGTTGGCTCGTTTTGCGCCAATCGTCCGAACTTTTGCGCCAATCGTTGCTGGCGCCAGCAAAATGCATTACAGAACATTTTTGGTTTTTAACATTATCGGCGGATTCTTGTGGTCATCACTGTTTGTTTATCTAGGTTATTACGCCGGTGAATTACTTACCAAAGTAGGCGTTAACATCGAGGTTGCTGCGCTTATAATCGTATTCCTCTCTGTCTCGCCGATGATTATTCACGCACTCAAGAAACCATCAAACCGCGCGGCTCTCAAAAAACAGCTCCAAGTTTTATTCTCAAAAACCAAGACGTCCAAACGGAAAAAATAACGCAAATCCGCACCAAATCTTTCGTCTGAGATTGGGCTTTTAGTCTTTGCAAAGATTATCGTTTATAACAGCTTCTGTAAGTATTTTCCAGTTTGACTTTCTGGATTCTTTGCAATGTCTTCTGGCGTACCAGCAGCAACCACTCTGCCACCACCCTGTCCACCCTCTGGACCCATATCAATAATCCAATCAGCGCATTTAATGACTTCCAGATTATGCTCAATGATTATCATGCTGTTGCCACCATCGACTAATTTTTGTAAAATCTCGAGCAATTTGCGAACATCAGCAGTGTGTAAGCCAGTTGTTGGCTCATCGAGTATATAAAGTGTTTTACCAGTCGAACGACGTGATAGCTCTGCTGCCAATTTAATGCGCTGCGCCTCGCCGCCAGAGAACGTCGTCGCTGGCTGCCCAAGCTTCACATAGCCCAAACCAACTTCGTTAATAGTCTCGAGCTTGCGGGAGATAGCTGGAATATTAGTAAAGAACTCGCAGGCTTGCTCGACCGTCATTTCTAGAATATCGCTAATGGCTTTGCCTTTATATTTAATCTCTAGCGCTTCGCGGTTGTAACGCTTGCCGTGGCATTCTGGACACTGTATATAAACGTCAGGCAAAAAGTGCATTTCAATCTTTATCACACCGTCGCCTTGGCAATTCTCGCAGCGACCACCCTTGACATTGAAACTAAAACGCCCTGCTTTGTAACCGCGAATATTAGCCTCGGGAGTATTGGCAAACAATTCGCGAATCTGCGTAAACACACCCGTATAAGTTGCTGGATTAGAGCGCGGCGTGCGGCCTATCGCCGACTGATCAATGACGATAGCTTTATCTAATTGCTTGACGCCGTCAATCTTATCATGATCGCCGGGCACAGTCTGCGCTCGATGCAGACGCGCCGTCAATTCGTTGGCTACAATGTCATTAACTAGTGTCGATTTGCCGCTACCGCTAACGCCAGTCACTAGTGTCATTACACCCAACGGAAACTCGACATCAATATTTTTGAGGTTATTCTCCTTAGCACCGCGAACGACAAGTTTGCGATCTTTCTCGACCGCACGACGTTTCTTAGGCACCGATATTTTTTCTGCTCCAGATAAATATCGTCCGGTAATACTGGTCGGATTCTGTGCCACCTCGGCTGGCGTGCCAGCGGCTACAATCTCGCCACCATGTACGCCAGCACCTGGGCCCACATCCACCAAAAAATCAGCTGCAGCGATCGTCTCTTCGTCATGTTCAACAACCAATACAGTATTGCCGAGGTCGCGCAAATGCTTGAGCGTTTTAATCAATCGATCATTGTCGCGCTGATGCAAGCCAATTGACGGCTCGTCTAACACATATAGCACCCCTTGCAGCCCAGAACCAATCTGTGTCGCTAGACGAATCCGCTGTGCCTCGCCGCCGCTCAGAGTATTAGCAGCTCGCCCCAGTTCTAGATAATTCAACCCTACGTTATTCATAAATCCCAGACGAGCGTTAATCTCTTTAACCACTAGCTTGACAATCTTCATTTCGTTGTCGTCAAATTTCAGCTGGCTAAAGACGTCTAAGGCGTTCTCGACATCTAAATTACAAATATCCATAATTGACAAGCCGCTGACCGTCACTGCTAAGACTACCGGTTTAAGGCGAGCGCCTTTGCAGGCTGTGCATTTGCGTTCACGCATAAATCGCTCAATATCTTTGCGCATGAAGTCGCTATCAGTTTCGCGGTGACGACGCTCAAGATTTGGAATAATCCCTTCAAATGTTGAATCATAGTGCCGGCCATTACCTAGCTCAACGCGATATTTTTGCTCGCCTGTACCATACATCAATAATTTCCGCACATCGTCGCTTAGTTCGCGCACTGGTACGTGTAGACTAAAACCATGTTCAGCCGCCACCGCTTCAAGCCGTTTCATATACCAAGCATCAACACTGAAACGATTAAACGGACGAATCGCACCCTCAGCAATCGTCAAGTTTTTGTTAAAAACCAAGCTAGGATCAATCTCCATTCGTGTGCCCAGCCCCGTACATACCGGACAAGCACCTTGCGGCGCGTTAAAACTGAATAACCGCGGCTCCAATTCAGGAATCTCCTCGCCCGGGTGATCTACACAGGCATAGCGCTGGCTATAAGTCAAAATCTTGCTGCTATCCGCATCCAACACTTGGACTATACCGCCAGCCAATTCTAACGATTGTTCGACTGATTGCGATACGCGTGAAATCATGTCTGGACGCATCACCAAGCGGTCTACGACCAGTTCAATGTCGTGCTTATAGTTTTTTTGTAATTCTGGAAACTCATCTAGTGCATAGATTACGCCGTCCACTCGCGCTCGAGCAAAGCCGCTGCGCATATACTGTTCAGGAATATGCTGAAACTCGCCTTTTTTCTGGTTAACAATCGGCGCCAGTATCATTAATTTTGCGTCTTCAGGCAATTTCATGATTTCATCAATAATTGATTGTGCTGTTCGTCGTTTCACTGGCTTGCCGCAGCGCTTACCATCTGGCAAAAGTGCTGGACAATGCGGTACGCCAACACGCGCGAACAACAAGCGTAAATAGTCGTAGACTTCTGTTACCGTGGCAACCGTTGAACGCGGATTACGACTGGTTGATTTTTGATCTATTGAAATTGCCGGGCTCAATCCATCAATTGAGTCAACATCTGGCTTGTCCATGATGCCCAAGAATTGTCGCGCATAACTGCTCAAGCTTTCAACATAGCGCCGTTGTCCTTCGGCATAGATAGTATCGAAAACCAGGCTTGATTTGCCGCTGCCGCTAAGTCCTGTTACCACCACAAACTTATCGCGTGGAATTTCCAAACTCACATTTTTTAAGTTATTCTGGCGTGCACCGGTAATCTTGATACTATCTGACATGACTACTTATTTTAGCATTTTTCGGTAAAAAAATCCATTACCGCAAAACATCTGTACACGTATTAAACTTAAAATATCATCCAAATAAACCAAACTTGTATCGCGCTTATCGTTGCACATACTATAGTATATTTGCTATAGTATAGTCAAATGAGAGCATTAGTTGAACTATTCGCTGTCCTCAGCATCAAGATTCGTGTTGTATTGGCGTGCCTTATCGGTGTACCTCTATTTTTGCTGCGCCACGACATTTACGATTCGCTAATGAATTTCGTACTAGTCGGCGCTATACCTGGTACGCACATATCAGTACCATACTGGGTTATGTTATTGCTATACGCAATGATAGTCATAAACATATTCACCTACATAGAAAATACCATCCAACGTCCATTACCTCCAAAAGAATAGCGGCCGGCACGCGAAAGATCTAATCGCTAGCTGGTAATGTAGATTCAGCCCACAATTGCAATTCTTGCAAAATAAACTGCTGCTCGTCGGTCGCTGTCGGCGCTAAACGATGCAAAGCTGTCATAAACCCTGGTAATTGCGCCTGCAAGTGCTGAGCCCGCCAGGTTTCCCACTGCGCCAAATCGTCTTCACTGAGCGAACGCGGAAAGTTGCGTGCTTTGTAGTGCAGCAATAGCGGCGCTAAACGTTCGTCCTGAAATTCTGGGTGAAAATCAGCCAGCTCGCGCTCATCAGCATTGCGCACCGCTTCGACACGGATACGATCACGGTCGTTCAAAAAGCCATCATACAATTGCGCTTCTGGATCGGGCAGTTTTTTGAAGGCTGGCTTGTTTTCAAAAATAGTCCGTAATTTTTCGGCAAAGTCCGGGTGATTTAGTAAAATATTTTGATGTTTCTGCACTGTCTTTAGATCAAGCGAAATCTTCTGCCAGCCATCGCCTTGTTCCAGCACACCCAGCGGTGCTACCGCCGGACAGCGATTGTACTGCAACTCTTTGACTGGTAATTTGACGAAATCCTCAGCCTGCCGCTCTTCCCACGAGGCAAAAATCTTCGCCGCTAGCTCGTTCGTATCCAGTCCAACAAACGGCGTCGGATCATAGCGCAAGTCATAGACAACCACGCCGCCGTTTCGACTGGTCGTCAGTGGAAAGGCCACCGTGGTTTTGGCAAATTCTTTATCGTAGCGCCCGCTGGCATAGACAAACGGTTTTT
>CALISG010000024.1 GCA_938042065.1 uncultured Candidatus Saccharibacteria bacterium | reverse complement strand
TCCAGCAAATCCCAACGCGAGCGGCCGTCCTTCCAGCTCCATTCGTACGGATCATTAAAATTACGCCACAACAAATGGCGAATAAATTCGTCGTCAAACCGAATGTTATTAAAACCAACCGCAATAGTATCCGGCGTAAAAATTTCCTCACTCAACATCCGGGCAAACTGCGCCTCGGTGTAGCCCTCCTCAACCGTTTTTTGCGGCGTGATGCCAGTTACCATCAGCGCGTCAGGACTAGGCAAGGTATCATCATTTAATGTCACCAGCAGATTATACGGTTCACCAATCGGCTCAAGGTTCATATCCGTTCGCTGCCCCGCAAACTGCATGATTCGGTCTTGCCGCGGATTTAGTCCGCTGGTTTCTAGGTCATAGAAGAAAAATGTTTGTGCCATACCTATAGTATAGCAAAGCTACGAGATGACACCCAAACCTACTGCTCAACCAGCGTAAACGGCGTCGATTCGCCAATCTGCACCAAGCTATCACCAGTAGCACCTTGGCGCATTAGCTCGTGCGCTATACCATAACGACGCATGATATCGCGTAAACGATTGACGCTTTCAAACTGATCAAAATTGGTGCGACGAGCAAATTTTTCTATCTTGCCGCCAAACACGCGGTAGATTTGCTTATCAGCATCGTATGAAACTTCCCAACTGCTCGAGATCGTCTCGTTGCCACTGAGAGTGATTGTCTCAAGTTTATCGTTATTCAAATCGTCAGTCTGCTTCTGCTCATTCTCAGCTGCGCGCATTGCTACAACTTGCACCTGCAGAGCTCTCAGTACATCAATTACGCCTTTATGCGATACCGAGGAAATAGCGAAAACCTGCGTGTCCTCACTAGTGACAGCTCTTAAGGTGTCAATTTGCATTTGAATGATATCCTGATCTAATCCTTCGCATTTAGTTAGGGCTACTATCTCGGGACGCGACGCCAGTTCAGTGCTGTACTTTTTGAGTTCGCGGCGAATCGCCAGGTAGCGTTCAGCTACGTCGTTACTATAAGCGTCCACCAAATGTAGCAGTACGGCAGTCCTCTCAACGTGCCGCAAAAAGGCATCACCCAGTCCTTTACCATCGCTAGCCCCTTCAATCAACCCTGGAATATCAGCAATTAAAAGCGAACTGTCATCGACATCAGCTACACCGAGATTCGGCGTCAACGTTGTGAACTCATAATCTGCAATTTCAGGGCGAGCATTTGACACCACGCTCAAAAAGGTTGACTTACCAGCATTAGGAAAACCCACCAAACCGACATCAGCCAATAATTTCAGTTCCAATTCTGCCTCGAACGATTCGCCAAGTTCACCCACCTCTGCCATACGCGGCGTTTGACGAACACTCGACTTAAAGTGAGCATTGCCGAAACCGCCATCGCCACCCTTAGCAATAACAGTTTTTTGGTTTGGTTTAGATAAATCGGCGATGATTTTACCATCCCGCTTGACTATAGTGCCAACCGGCACTTTGACAACTAAATCCTTACCAGCGCGGCCTGCCATTTTTTTCTTGGCGCCCGAGACACCATTTTCGGCCTTTAGCTCGGGTTTGTAACGAAAGTTTAATAACGTATTAAGCTGTTCCGTCGCCAAAAACACAACATTACCGCCGCGACCACCATCGCCGCCATCCGGACCGCCTTTATCAACGTAAATCTCGTGGCGAAAACTGACCGCGCCGTCGCCGCCGCGGCCCGCCTGGACTGAAACTTTAGCTGTATCAACAAACATACAGACACATTATACCAAAAACACCTCCGATTTGACATAGGTGTTAATTAGTTTTGTAAAATACTTAGTGAATATACCTATAGTAACCGCTAGTGGCCTCGCCCCAGGAAATCTGGCCATGACCAACGCGATTGAAGCCGCCGCCAAAGCGATAACCGTTCATCTCGCTAATTGTAATTGATACGCCCGGGTTAACGCTCTCGACAATTGCCACATGGCCGTATCCGCCGCCGTTTTGCATTATCGCGCCAGGCGCCGGCGTACCATTAACTGCCAATCCAGCCGCTGCTGCCGCATAAGCCCAAGTACTAGCATTACCCCAGAAGCTACCAACTGGGCGTCCTAGCTGCATTCGGCGTTCGTAAGCATACCAAGTACAGTTCCCCCATGCATATTTGTTACCGGCAGAGATAACCCCATTGTAATTGCTTCCGTAACCGCCCAGGCCCGACCCATACCCATAAGCGCTGCGCCGATTACTAGCCGCAGCACGAGGAGCCACATATCCTGGACGTTCATTTTCTGGCAAAGCACCGCCAGGAACAATAATGCTCCTACCTTCAGTTAGCGAACCAGTGAGCTCTAGGTCATTATACGACACCACATCAGCCTTATTACCGCCATACTTGGCAACAATACTATCAACAGAGTCACCCGCCTTAACGGTATGCTGAACACCATCAACTGGCAGAATTGTTAAAGTAGTATTTGGCTCCAGCGCATCAGACGATAGATTATTGGCCCAAGCTATAGTCTCTTTCTTGAGTCCATATTTGCTGGCTACTGCATCAACTGTATCGCCAGCCTTGGTGGTATAAGTAGTAGCCGCCCGCGAATTAGCTGTCGGCTGGACAATCTGCGGCTTACTAATCGCATTACTGGAGGTCTGCGACATTACCGTTTCAATAGTCAGCGTCTGAGAAAGCGTCGCCACGTTAGCGCTAACTGGCATGCTGGTAGTGTCCGCTAGCGACGAAGCTATGTTCGTAGCGACAACCGGGTCTACCGTACTAGCGGAAGTTGCAGCTGCTACAGTATTTTTAGTGCTTGAGGTAGAGGCATTAGCCAGCGGCGTATTATTACTACCTTCCTGAACGCCGACTGGACGTTGTCCGATAGCAATTAGCGTTGCTATGAATAGAAAAACGCCGACATACGATACTACGGAAGTCCAAGAAACACCACCGCGCCTTTTAGTTTTGCTAGAATGAGCCTTTGCGCTCGGTACAAAATTAGTTTTAACTCGATTTGGTTGTGTACTAATAATGGTTCTCCTAGAAAATCATATTATAAGCACGATAGAGCTGGCAATAATTCATAATTGTTCCTGCAAGTCCTCGTGTATACTCTATATTATAGCAAATCACTAGCGTTAATGTCAATACTTTATACGATACTACACAACTTCTGGCAGTATTTGTCAATATTGTTTTTATGTTCCTCATCAGTTTTGGCAAAATATATTAAACCGTCATCGCCAGCTATGAAGAACAAGTTATCGCCAGGCGCCGGATCAGCGACCGCTTTAAGCGATAATTCGCCAGGTGTCGCAATTGGCGTCGGCGGCAAACCAGTATGCTTGCGAGTATTATACGGAGAATCAATATCCACCTTAGGCTTAACACCAGCTTTGTCTGCAGCATAAATAAAGGTTACATCAGAACCAAGCTGCATGTTTTTCTTGTAGCGAGCTATAAACACCTGCGCAATACCCCGCTGGTATTGATAACAGCGATTTTTGCGCTCGACGGTCGGTTTATCTTCGCAGCCCAATTCCCGCTCAACAATCGAAGCCATAGTCAACCCTTGATAAAGCGTCAAACCTTGCGCCTTAAACTTATTAACTAAGTCATTTTTCTGCACAACCTTGTACATGTGATCAAACACTGTCTGTAAAACATCTTTAGCTGTGGCATCGCCCGTAAATTGATATGTCTCCCCAAAGACGTAGCCCTCCAAAGACGACCCGCTTGGACGATCGGCAAACAGAGGACTATCATATTTCGCTTTGAAAGCACTTGAGATCTCATCATCAGAGTAGCCTGCTTGGCGCAAGATGTAACGGACGCTCGTTTTATCAACACCATCAGACGACTGCGAAGCCTTATACTTAGAACTCTCTAACGTACCACCAGGATAAAAAGTAATGGTTTTGAAGTCATGACAGCCATTATTCATACGGTTAACAATATCAGCGACCGACTCAGACGGGGCAATCATACAGGTGCCAGCTTTGATGCTATTTTTATTATTAAGGCGCACATAAACTTCAAAAGCTAATCGGTTGCGAATAAGATTTTTGCTGGCCAGCGTATTGGCAACTGTTGAAACCGAGGAACCGTCTTCAACAGTAACCGATACTTTATTGTTATCGCTTGAGACTGGTTTTAGCTGCATCTCGTACCACTTAAATAGTGCCGCAAAAACCACTGTCAAAAACACCATGACTGTTATCAAAATAATCATCCAGCGTCGAAGACAACGTTTCTTCTTTGATACCTTCTGGCTCGCAGCGTCATGGTCGGGGTTAAGCGAAATATTAGCCTTTTGCCCCATTGGCTGATTTGGATCAATAGCACGAGACATAGGACGCGGAGCTGCGCCAAGCGGCGGTACTTGCCGATTATTATTCGGCCGAGAATTAAATTGTTGGCCATTCTGCCGTTTAAAACCATCCATTATTGAGCCTCCAAATAATCTTGTAAAATAATGCTAGCTGCCATAGAATCAATCTCGCCCTTACTATACGGACGTTTTTGCGATGCTAAGATATTCTCTGCTTTGACGCTCGTCAACGATTCGTCCTGGAATACAACTTCAGATTCAATTTGACCAAGGCTATCGACGAAGTTTTCGACATACCGAGTCTGCGCAGTCGGCTCGCCTCGTTGATTGCGCGGATAACCCACTACCAAAACATCTATTGATTCGTCAATCAGCATCTCGCGGATAATATCGAGTTCCTTGCCGTCGACATCAATCCAGTCGCCTGGTACGGCAATCTTAACATCGCTGCTTGCCGATGCCACGCCAATTCGCCGCTCGCCGACGTCAAGCGCCAAATACTGCTTAGCCATCTATCTGAAACTTTACACTTATCTTCTTGGTGTCATCTGGAACTCTATAAACCCAAAATGGCGAAAGGTTCACATCCACCGACTTTATACCTTCGACAGTCTTGACGCGCTCTTGAACCTCGCCGACCGACTGGCCTTTGACGTATTCCTTGATGGCGTCTTCGTCAATTTTCGGACCAACTTTACCGTTCGCCGAGACTGTCGCATTAATCGTATCGCCCGAGATAGCTATATTAGTCAGAGAAACTGTTTTACTGCCGGTATCATAAATTTTCTGGTTTGACTTGCCGTCAATGCGCTGCTGGCAGTAAGCTTTGAGAAACGCATCAAACTCGCTGCGAGCAATACCAGAAAGCGAGAATTTCATAGTGCCAGTAATAGCCGCTTGGCCGTCGTTGGCCTCGCTATCAACAGCAGGCTTATTAATGCCAGCGATATCCGCCGCGAATGACTCATTGATAATTGTGTAATCCTTGCCAAACTCAGTTTGCAAAGCAGCTTTGTTTTGGTTCTTATCGTCCTCGGTAACGAGTTCGCGCATTGCTTTATTTATATCGCTTTGTTGAACGACGGTAATAGTTTTGTCAGTACCTCCCGTCGTCGAGCCGCTAATACTTGCTGAAATACCACTAGGCGCTCCCTTGACTGTACCGCTAGCGCCATTATAGCTGGCGCCGCTGCGTGCGGCAGTAATTTTCACCTTGGCATTACGATAATTACTAAGCGAGATTTTAACGCCTTCATTGGTAACATACTCGGCGCCAGAATCTGTCGTCAAAGTTGTTCCTGCTGGGATTTCTGTACCAAGATTGTCAATATCGCGCGTCGAAAAGCTTACTATACCAGTCGCTTTTTCGCCGACATCCTTCTTGCCGGTAGCTGTAAATGTTTTAGAAATCGCTTTTTCTCTAGTTTTGGTCGTCAGTTTGACAGTACCATCTTGCAAACTAGTGTTAACAGCAGCGCTTGATTTGATATGAGTGTTAACAGCTACACTACTAGTTTGCGCAGAAATGACAATCTGTGCTCGCGGCGCAAACACAAACGCCCACACCAAACCAGCGATCAACAAAATAACAGCCGCACCGATAATGAAGAACTTTTTACGAAAAGTATTAAAATCGGGGATTTTCGGACTTTTTTTCGACTTATCATTCGCCTGGTTGGCAGACTCCTTGTCGCTACCATCCTTGCCTTTAGAAGACGGTAGCTCATCCTCTCCTTCGTCTTCAATTTTGCTAAGTTCATCATTAAGAGATGACTGCCCTTTCTTATCGTCAAGAGTTTGCGCGTTGGGCTTAGTGCCGCCATTCAACGTTTCCGATCCATCAATCACGTCATCGTCACTGTTGACTTCAAGAGCTGGGATCTCAGCTAATTCTGGACGACTCTGCAAATTTTTGGCCACCGGAATACCCGCGCTGCCCGCAAGCGTCGACAAAGCATCATTATTAGTAATAATTACCAGTTTTTTATCGACCCGCTCAGCCGCGCGATGCACCAATTTAAGGTTTACTGCACTCTGAATCGCCCCAATTCGCTTTGGCGGCACCAAAGCAACAATGTTGGAATTAGCAGCTTTTATCTTGCCAATAATTGAAGTAACATCGTCTTCTACATCTATATAAATGACATCTTTTTGCATATTATTTCTCTATTAAATTCGCAAAATCCTATTAATTTTACTGCGAACCGACTGAGTGTCGCCTGCTCCTATTATTGTATCATAACCAACACGCAGCAGGCCCATCGCCGTAATAAAAGTGTGATCATTGACTTCACCGGTTTTATCCGTAATACCAACAACCTGATCGGGACGAATACGCTGTACCGTCGGACGCTTAGTAAATGGCAACTCGCTGTACCAATCACGCTTTTCGAGAGCCGCAACTAATTGAGACAAGCTAGCACCGCCACCGCACAACAAAATACGCGGCGGCAGCTGATCGACTGCGTCAAACTCGCTCAATGCTAGCTCTACGCCAGCCAACCAAACCTCGAGAGTTTTATCAACGGCAACTGCCACATCTTTTTTGACGGTAGCTTTAATTTTACTGTCCTCGATATTTACTTTGAGTTTTTCTGCCTGATCGTACGGAATTGACAACTCGTCAGCGATAGTTTTAGTAAAACTGCGGCCACCGATGCCAAACATCTTGGTACCCTCAACACCGCCGTCATTAACCACTGCAATATCAGTTGTACCACCACCTACATCTGCCAAAATTGCCGTGAAAGCACTACTGCTATCAGCGCCAAGCACACTACGGCTAACCGCAAACGGCTCAGCAGCGACCGCCAATAACTCCAAATCAAGCTCTTGTGCCACTCGCTCCAACGCGCCTATATGTACCATCGGCGCAAATGCCGTATAAATTTGCACCGCTACATCCTTGCCCTGAAAGCCAATCGGATTCGACACTTTATAGCCGTCAATATGAATACTAACCAGCGCTGAGTTGACCAGCTTGACCTCCACCTCGTCATTGCCTGTCTCTAAAGCGATCTGTTTTTGCGCCCGTTTAGCAGCGCGATCTTGGACCTTCTCGATAATAAACTCGACTTCTTGCTCGTCAAGCGGACGGTCAGGCTGCGGACGGCGATAACGAATTGTACTAGTCGTACCTTTTACCAGTTCGCCAGCTATACCGATGACAGCATGCTTGGCCTGCAAGCCAGCTTCGTCTTCAGCCTGAGTCAGAGCGTCCTCGCAGTGTTGCACTACGCCAGCAATATCAGCAATCGCGCCCGAATGCATATCTGAAAATTCTTGATGAGCACGTCCAACACCAAGAATCTCAATATCGTCGCCGCTAACGCGAGCTAACAGCGCCTTAACGTTTTCGGTACCGATATCGAGTGCAACGATGTAATCATCGTGCTGATCATCGGACTCGCCCTTTAGATTATTTAGCTTATTGCGTAATCGCTCTAAAACCATAACTACATCTATTATATACTATTTTTGCTTATGGTTGCTAGATTTTGCCAGATCATAGGGGCTTACAAGGATTAACTCAAAACCGCTTTAATCCGGCGAATTCCAGCCGAGCTGGACTCCTCTTTGGTGATTTTGAAGCGCTTACCGCCTTCAGCCAAGACACCCGTGTGTTCAACGTGCGGGCCGCCGCAAACTTCGAAACTAACTCTGTTTTCGCCCTTGCCAATGGAATAAACCTTGACTTCATTGCCATAACGCTCGCCAAAGGCGCCGATAGCCCCCATTTTTAGCGCTTCATCGGTTGGATAAACCTGGTAGCTAACTGGCAGATCAGCGTCAATCCACGCATTGACCTGATCTTCCACCGCCTGTTTTTCCTCTAGCGTCAATTTATCGTGATTAAAATCGAAACGCAGGCGCTCGGCAGTGATATTGCTGCCATGCTGCTGCAAATCCGGCGCCTTCAGAACTTTGCGCAGTGCCGCCCCCAGCAAGTGCGTCGCCGTATGATATTTCAGATGAATCGGATCGTGACCCTCTAGGCCGCCGCTAAATTGTCCTTTGCGCGCTGTCTTGGAACGCTGGCGTTGCTCAGCCATTCGCGCATCAAATTCGGCGCGCCAATTATCAGAAAGCTTGATGCCTTGTT
>CALISG010000023.1 GCA_938042065.1 uncultured Candidatus Saccharibacteria bacterium | reverse complement strand
AAACCCGCACGCACCCTAGATAGTAGGATTGGGGTATATAAAGAATTCGAGACACTGTACCTGCCTTCTTTCTTTACATACCTGTCCTTATATCGAATTGCTATGTCTCTATCAAATTTTGCTACGGTCTCAATAAAGCGGTATGGGCCGCGAGAGGTTCCACTCCCATCTGATATTTCATACGCCCTAAGTACAAGATTCCATACTTCATCGAGAACAGAGTTCAACTCACTATCCCTCAGCCACTGCTTCTCAAGTAGTACTCCCAAAGCACTGACAAGGTCATAGTGAACAATTGGGTCTTTTCTCCAGCCATGCCGCAGAGTGCCGTCTACGATGGCCTTAATGAATAGTTCGGATGCTCTTTGTGGGTTGACTCCCTTATACATCCGACTAAGTTCTAGGTATCGGTCTACCTTGGATTGAAAATCGTCTGTCCAAGTATCTAGGTCGGTCTCGAACGATGCGATTTCAGATTCGCTTACAATGCTGCTAAATAAGGACGGAAAATGTGTATTAAGATTGAGGTAAAAACTGTATTTATTTATATGAAGCTCTTCAACAAGTCTTTTTGTAAGTAGTTTCTTTGTTGAATTATCTACGGTGCTGTGACCATAAATATAAGCCCAAAGCACAGTAATTGGAAATAGCAGAGCTTTGGAGTTGTAGCGAGTATCGTCTTTCAACTCACAATATTTTGCATATTGACGATATATGTACTCAAAACTAGCGTCACCCTTAATCATAGAAATATATGCCACATAGAGAGTTGCATATACTACACGTTCACTGTATAGGTCGAGTCCATGTATGCTTTTTGCCTGTGCAATCTCTTGCTCTAGAGAATAGTCGCCAATAACGTATGCGATTAACGCAAATTCGGTTTCATAACCATGTGTTCGCCAGTCAATATCTCGCTGATTTACTATTTTCTCTTTTCTTTTGTCCAGGTATTCATATTCATCTTTGGTAATATTTAGTGAAAAGTATTTCTTGAAAAACAGAATATGATAGCTATTTTCGTTTATCTCGAAGTCATAAGTATCGACAAATCTTCTCACACTTTCGTGAATTTCTGTGTATTCAATAAATAGCTTTAGGTTTGGTACTCTTGTTAATATTTTAAGAAGCTCCAAAAGCACTGGCTGTGGTAACTTATCAATAACGCTAACCAGTTGAGATGGTTGACTATCAACAAGAACAGATAGATAGGATTTTATAGCCTCGGCAACTCCACGCTTTGACTCAAAGCCGTCCTCGTTATCGTTCATCATAGGTAAGATTTTTTCATTGAGTATCTTTTCGGCACTATCTCCAAGGATGTTCATGAGGTAAAAAATCCAAGATTTATATGTATCGTGAGACGAGTCAACAATATGCCGTCGTTGTTGCTTGTCTAGCAACTTAAAAAATTTATTCTTTTTATAGAGTGTTTGAATTTCTCGTATATTGTTTATGATTTCATTTGCAATATCTTTTCGACCAGCTTGCCAGAAGTCCACAATAAGATTCATTAAACGTGAACGCCCCTCCTGCCATCCGCCAACCAACACTTGCTCGGCTCGATAATGAGTCAGACTATCGGTATCTTGCTTCCACTCCTGGAATTTACATTTTAGTAATTTGGTATCGACAAAAACTTTACTTCTAATGTCCAGATTGTCATCTTCAAATAGTACGTTAAAGACGGCGTCCTGCTGATCTACGAGAGTCTTTATAAAGTCAGATGAATTGAGATAGTAAGGGCTATCTACACCCCAGCCAGAATGGTTCCCTAGATAAACGTCTAGAAGGCTCAAGTCAAGACAACCGATCAGATTATTCTCTTCGATATACTTCTTGCGTAAGCCTTTTATGAAGAATGTCTGGAATAGCTCAAGATTAGATAAAATCGATAGTTTTCTTAGAATACTCGGATTTGCCGTATATTGTTTTTGGAGCAAGGTAATAAAGAAGTACTCCTGGTAGCGTCGATGCTTATAGACATAGTATGCTTCTTGAGGATTTGTAGAGGAGGTGTCAAAAAATAGACTGGCTATATAGTTAATAATAGAATTGATTGCATTGTAATCAATCTTTGGGTAAGCCGTACCGACCATTTCCTGTAAATCGTGTATCGGAAGTAAAAATTGAAACTTTTCGTGAAACTTATAGGATATAGCTTCGTTTAATAGAAGAATAGCCTCGTCTTTCGGATTTGGCAGATTTAACCCTGGCAGATCCTTGTAGTGATTCGGGTCATGCAAAACACGTTTCACCTTTAACTCATATAAGTCCAGTACCGTACTATCGCTATTAAGCTGCTCAATTGAATCCCAAAGTAGCAGTAATCCTAGTACGTCAGTTATAGAGGATATTAGCTTTGGATTTGATAATTTTAGTGAGTCATAGGCCAATTGTTTATCGGCGTTACCTTTCGCCTTAAAATAGCTATCAATATCCTTTATAACTAATTGTCCGACTTTGAATTCAATGCAATTCTTGAAATAGTTTTTGAGCTGAATTTTATTAAAATTTCCGCTTCTACAAGTTACGATAATTTTATGAGTGTTTTTCTTTTTTGATAATTCGAGCATCTGAAGCAATATAAGGTCAGCCCTGTCTTCGCTAATCTCATCCAATCCATCAAGCAAATAGATAATTTTTAGTTCGGCACCTTGGATAGTGTAAGCACTTTGTCGAGTCCGTATTATATTTTCCAGACTGTCTGTTGCACAAAGTTTAAGATTTATAACTTGAGGCACTACACCAGTTGAGATTATCTTATCTACCATTTTCGTCTGACTCAATTCGCCCATTCCTGAATAGTAATAAAAGAGTCGATGAACTAGAGTACTCTTACCAGAAGCGGGGTCCCCTGATATGAGTACTAGTTTTTCCGAAAGTTTTAAAATGGTCTCTTCTAGGTTTTGAATACGCTTATTTTTCGAGTCCAAAAAATGCAACTTTAAAAATTGTTTTGACTTTACCAGTGTTAGTTTAGTATGGTCTGCACTATCTTCTATAAACTTAAACTCAGAGCCGTATCCAAAGTAGAAAAATGATAAATCTAGATTCTCAGGCTTTGTTAAGGCTACTTCAAAATTAATGCGAGTATACCATTGTATTTTGACGCCATATTTTGCAGCTTCATTAGCAATTTCCTTGCCGCTCTCTGACCCGTTTGGTTGAGCATTAAGATTAATGAATATACATATCTCATCAAGTGAGCTTCCGTATTTTTGCAAAGCCGTAATGACAGATTTCTTTATTTGCGAGTAGCCAACGCTATTATCAAAATACTTTGACTGAAATCCATACGTCTTTTTACCAACTTTGACAGGTTCTGTTTCAAGGCCAGCTTGGTTGAAATCACCTGACACACCTTCTGATAATTTGTGCTTACGGCAGAATAAATGTAAGCAAAGCTCTTCAAAAGAGTCTTGTTTGCTTGCTCCAGTTACTCCAAATTTATTCCAGTCAATCGCAGGCATAGTCCTAGTATACCACCCCTTACGCTAGATATTTGACAGCTATTTAGATTGAGTTCTGAATAATGCTTCGAGAGATACCAAAAGGTTCTTAGGTGTGACTAAATGCGGCATAATCATAATTGTTCTAGGTTTTACCACATTTAAGCAACACGATTTTTTCGCACGATAGAGTTCTGGAAAGGACATCGTGTGAAACATTTTGAGCTTTATCGCTTGAATGTGGATAAAAGGCCTAGAACACCTGCACGGTGTCCTTTTTATTTTCTGGACACAGAAAGGAATAACACATTGGCAGTAACCTCGATAATCGCCCTCGTTATCATACTAGGTATTGGCTTTTGGGTGTCCGAGAGAAGTAAAGACAAGGCCAATGCTGAAGCAGTCCAGAAGGCACAGGATGGATTTATGTCGCTCGTGATATAGCCTCATTACGACAACTAATAGATAATCGAGTAGATGCAGCCATACAGCCCGAAAATCAATCTATCAAAAGCGATATTATACGAAAGATTGAAGACGATAAGCTAAGACTCAAGGAACTAGAGCAGCAGTACGAAAACTACGATAAAGACGACCTTGCGGAGAAAGAGCGTTTTATTGCGTTTGCACTAGAGTATGCCGAAAATATGGAGCAACACTTTATCAAACTACCAAAGCCTCGTCTCTTGCAGTGTAAACAAATGCTATTTCCTGCTAGATTTTGGATAGACGCTGACAGAAAAGTTTACACCCCAGAATTAAGTATTCTCACCAGATTAGCGAGCAACAAAAAAGATACCTTTCAGTATCTTCAGTAAATTTATATTATAACTTTAGTTGGTGCGGGTTAGGAGACTCTAACTCCTGGCCTCTTCCATGGCAAGGAAGCGCTCTAACAACTGAGCTAAACCCGCATAATGTTTGCTGTGCATCTCGCTGGCAGGTATCGCAATTCCTACAATTCCTTTGCCTAAGGCGCATAATGCTCAATCTTTCGATTACATAGTAAGTATAGCAAACAAAACCGCCCATTTCAATAATCTTCTCACCAATTCCTCTTCGTATGATCTGGCGTGGCGTCTTTGTAATCTTCCAGGTGCTGGTTTCTTTCCTGGGATTTACGCTGTTCGTTGTAGGCGTCGATGAATCGCTTGTCCAGTTCTTTGAGTTTGCTATCGGTGCTGCCCGCGTCAACTTTTTCTTTATCGCCAGGATTGGTGACTGAAATACCTTGGTCGCCGTTTCTAAGTTGTTTTATTTGCGCCAACTTTTGCCGGACTCGCTGCTCAATAACGATTGCCGTTTTGCCGTCGTCGTTGCTCGCGTCGACTGTTTGGCTGGCAAATTGCACACCGCAGCTATCTTCGCCGTCGTGCAGTACGGCGTTTGCTTCGTCGTAGCGGATGATTGCCTGGTCGTAGCGTTTTTCGCTGGCGAGGGCGTCTGCTTGTGCCTCGATTGACAGTGCCAAGTTGATACGGACAGGGCATTCGTGAGTTTTCGGCGCTTTTTGCAGGGCTTGGCGGAATTGTTTTTCTGCCGAGTCGTAGCGGGATTGCTTATATAGAGCATTCCCATCGTTAAAAAATACTTTATAAGATTCAAACAAATTCATGGCATAAATCGGCGATAAGCGGAAGGAAGCCTGGCTGTTGTCGCCGTTTTTATAAGCAGCGCGCGCTGCTAGCGACAACAAGGGGAAGCTCGTCAATTTTACCGCAGCCAGCAAAATTACCGCGCAAACAGGGAACGAATAGCGGAGCAGTTTCCGACGTTTTTCTCGGCGGATTTTTTCAAAATCTAGTTTTTTCAGGTCAAATGGACGATTCTTACTCACGATTTTCTCCCTCCGACGGCATTATATTCTGAAGTCTGCGCAAAGGCAAATAGATGGTTCTGATTTCAAAGGCCAGCAGAATAGCAGCCGTAAATATCGCTATCCAATAGATATCGTTGTAGCCGTCGAACGAGCGGCTGCTACTGACAGCTTTATCGACGGAGCCGTTCTTGACGACGGCGTCGATGGAATCTGGGGTTTGCC
This sequence comes from uncultured Candidatus Saccharibacteria bacterium, assembly GCA_938042065.1. Classification (GTDB taxonomy): domain Bacteria; phylum Patescibacteriota; class Saccharimonadia; order Saccharimonadales; family Saccharimonadaceae; genus Saccharimonas. The sequence continues at coordinate 63,730 of CALISG010000023.1, read as the reverse complement.
GGTGCGTGTACGGCAGGTCTGTTTGACTGGCGATGTTTTTAAGATTTGTCTCGTCGATTTTTGATACGGCATATTTCAAATCTGGCCCGCGCAAGTAAAAACCGTCAAAGCCGCCGCTGTAGCTTGGCGTTTTCATTTTTCCGCCGGCAGCGGTGCCGTAGCCCATGATCGCGCCGCCGCCAAGCAGTGGTCTCAAGCTGGCGAATGACTTTGGCGAGGCGTCGCTGGTTTGTTCGCCGTCGCCCAGGTAAAATAGCAGCGAGGTGCGCTCGGGATTTTTATGCTTGGTGCGAGTAATTTCCGAGGCGATGGTGTCAATCGGCGCGTCGATTGAGCTGCCCATGGCGTAGCTTTCGCTGATGATATTTACCGTGTTAACTGCCGATTCAAACATTCTAACGTCCGTTGATAACGGCGAATCAACGAAAGTTTTATTATTGAAAGTTATTAGGCTAAATCGCGCACCAACCAGCTTTTTGGCAATTTCTTTGGCGTCGCGGCGCATGCCGTTGATTCGCGGCTGGCCGTTATCATAATCCTCGGCAGCAGAACTCATCGTTGTGTCCATGACAACATAAACATCGACTAGCGGCGCGCCCCATTCTTTCACTTCGCCGGGAACAGCTGGGCGAAAACAAGCGGTAATGATGAGCAAGACAATACAGAACCGCCGCAGCCACGCTTGCCGGTTGGATATTGGTTTGGAAAAAATTCTCCAACCTGTAAAAATTGCAGCAACTACCAGAATTATCAGCAACAGATACCACGGCAAAATCGGTTGCATTATCATATGCGAAGCCTCCAATCGATAATAATAAGGGAAATTATGATGATAAGCATGCCGTATAGTAGTAATTGTGGCCGATCGGTGCGAGTAACGCGCGGCGTGCCTTTGAAGCGGGAGGTGTCTTGGGCGGCGATTTTTTGGACAATGTTTGGAATTGTGCTTTTGTCGCGCAGTGCGTAGTAATCGCCGCTCGTCGCCAGCATGGTTCGCTTCAATTCTGCCGCTTCGGCTTCGCGGTTTTTATTACTATTCGGGTAAATAGCGTATACGCGGATGTCTTTTTGTTTGGCTAATTCTGCTGCCTCGGGCAGGGAAATTATCGGCGTGCCAGCCAATTGGTTGTCGGTTCCTAAAATGATACTTCGGGAGCGTTTGCTGTCCAACTTGTCGAAGCGGCTGATACAGCTCGCTAGTCCATCGCCGATCAGCGACGAGCCTTGCCCGTTCGAGACTACCGTGCCAGATAAAATATCGAAATATTCCAGCGTTCCGGGTGGCGTCAGCGCCTTTTCAATTAGCGCTAATTTGCTATCAATTAGGCTGGCGTCGTCTGTCAAAGGAAATATCACTGCCGGCGAGCGGTCAAACAGTACCAAACCAAGTCGTTCGCCGTCAAATTTTCGCGCCAATGTGCGGTAAGTTTTAATAATCTCTACGTCATATTCATACATCGACCGCGACACATCAAGGCATAACACGATGTCGCGATTTTTCACCTCGGGAGAAACGACGGCTACAGACGACGGGCGACCAGCTAGTATAATCATCATAACCAGCAGGAGCGCGTGCAGTCCTAGTACAACCGCCAATAGTTTTTTATACCGCTTAACCTGCTGAATATAGAGCGGGAAAGCGCGCAGCCGCGATGTATTAGCGATAGGGAGTTTTTGCCTAGGCGCGTCATGGCGTTTCGATCGGCCGTATCGGCGGAGTATAATCGGCGCGGCAAACCACAGCAGGGCGATAATTATAATTAACGCCAGCGACAATTGCCAAAAAACTAATTCCATGCCGCTACCGTCTTTCTGGCTAACGCCGCTGCCTCGGCAACGCTGCCTTGTTCAACTGCAGTAAATTCAGGAATATAGAATTGTTTGATGGCAGCCGCCAATGTTTTATAGCGAGTCTTTTCTAAATCTCGCAGCGTCAACGTGTCAACGCGGTGACCGTTTATCTCGACGACGAACATACGAAGAACGTGGCTTAATTTCTGGTGGGCTTTACGCGAGGATAGCTTTCCGGCAGCGTGATTTTGTTCAATTTCGTTGATTAGCCGTTGGTATTTCTGTTTCAAATCAGTCAGATCTGGCGGCGTGTATGGTTTTGGTTTGAGCGTTGCCAGGCTGCGGTGAGAGCGGCGGCGAGTAGAGTAAAACACAAATCCGTACCATAAAATAATCGCGCTTAAAAGCAAACAGCCGATAACCAGCCACAGCGGGTCATAATCTACCCATTCGCGAAGCTCAGTGCCAGCGCGCATGCTTTTGCCTTTCTAACAGTGAAAAGAAACTGCCGACGACGTCCTCTTCTCCGGAGATTCGCTCGCTGATGACGCCCAAACGCTCCAGGGCAGTGGAATATTCGCGGTAGTATGATTGCTGCTCGCGGTCGAAATCAGCCTGCAATTTCGTTTGTTTGCGGATAAAATAAGGCAGCTCAGCCAAATCGTCGATATCATAAAAACTGCGGTTTCCGTCAAGTCCTGAAGAGTCATTGACAGTTATCCATAATATCTCGTGCTGGGCGCGCAACCGCCGGATAATGTGCTGGTGCTCGCTGGTCAGTTCATCGTCGTTGGCGACCACCACCAGCATCATCTTGCGTCGTAAATTGCGTGCAATATATTCAAGCTGATTCACGATATTGCTCGGCGCTGCTGCTAGCTGAGTACTCTTTTCAATGTGCCGCAGTAGCTGCTCGATATGCCGATCGTCGCTTTTGAAAGGAATATAGGTGTTATTTTTGGCGTCGCCGGATACCAGTCCGATCAAATCGCCGTGTCGCAATACGATGTAGCCTAAGACTCCGGCAGCCATGATACTGATGTCGCGCTTATTGCTGCCGCTTTTACTGGTCGCTGCCATGTGGCAGCCAGTGTCGACCACTAGTAAAATATTATGTTTGCGGATTGCTTGGTAACGCCGGATTCGAATACCGCTACTGCGAGCAGTCGCTTTCCAGTCGATATCTTTTACATCGTCGCCAGGAATGTATTCGCGCAGATCATCGAAATCGAGACTGCGCCCCTTAAATACCGAGCCGTATTGACCGTCCAGCAAACTCCGCACCTTTTCGTGGGCGTAGAGATCCATCTTGGCTTTGACTTTGGCGAAGAGACTTGGCATATTACGGCACAGGAACAGCGTTAAATATCGAATCAATGATAACTTCCGGATGAACTTGGTCGGCGATGGCTTCAAAATTGAGGATAATGCGGTGGCGCAATACGCTGTGGCGTAATTGTTTGACGTCCTCTGGAATAACGTAGTTGCGACCGTTAATTAGCGCGAGGGCTTTGGCGACTTGTTGGAAAGCGATGCTGGCGCGCGGGCTGGCGCCGTATTGGACGTAGCGCGCTGTTTCGCTTGGTATGATTGAGGCTGGATTGCGCGTCGCCGAGACAATTTTCACAATATAATTCTTAATAGCGTCGTCAATGTATACTTTTTGCGCCAAGCTTTGCAGCGTCTCGACTGCCGCTAGCTCGATATTTGGCGTGTTGCTATTATTCGGCGCCTCGCTTAACTTGCCCGATTCTATGCGTTTCAAAATCTCTAATTCCTCGTCCGGAGCAGGGTAGGACAAAACTTCTTTCAACAAAAAGCGATCCAACTGTGCCTCTGGCAGCTCGTAAGTTCCTTCCTGTTCAATCGGGTTCTGGGTGGCCAGCACAATGAAGGGTTTCGGTAAATTATAGCGTTGTCCGCCGATGCTGGTCTGCTTCTCCTGCATCGCTTCCAGCATGGCACTTTGGGTTTTGGCGCTGGAGCGGTTGATCTCGTCTAATAGTACGAAATTGGCGTACACTGGGCCTAGCTCGGTGCGGAACTCGCCCTTGTTATAATCGTAAATCTGCGTACCGATGATGTCGCTTGGTAGCAAGTCTGGCGTGCATTGAATGCGCTTGAAAGAGCCTTGCACGCTGGCGGCTAGCGTCTGCACGGCTGTCGTCTTGGCGAGTCCTGGTACGCTTTCTAGCAGAATATGCCCGCCAGTCATCAAGCTAACCATCAACGCTGTCCGCAAGTTTTCTTGTCCGACCACTCGCGACGAGAAAGCGTCGAAAACAGTCTGGATATTTTGGTTAGCTGCAGCTAGCTCGTCGTCGCTAATCGGCGCAGACGCGGGCTGAAACTGTGCCGCTGGCTGGGCGGCAGGCTGGAATTGTGTTGGTGTAGCTGCAGGCTGAGGCTGAACTGCTGGCTCGGTCGATAACTGAGGCTGATTTTCCGGCTGAGATTGCGCCTCAGGAACAACCGCGGACGTACTGGTGTCCGCCAGCGAATCCGGCTGAGTCGGCGCTGGTTCTTGATCTGCTGATATAAACGGATTTGGGTTCATAATGATTATTCCTTTCTATGTCCAATATTGCGAAATATTCGTTACTAACAAGCGGCACTCTTCCGGCGTGTAGCTGTCTTTTTGCTCGAAATAATGCTCCGCCGGAAACATATGAGTCATGACATCCAGGGCGACGTCTTTATCAGTTTGCAGGTGAAAATAATCTGCCGCTGTACTATCTACATTGCCACCCAGTCCATATAAGGCTCTGTAGCGCACACTCTTCAAATATTCCAGAGCCATCGCAATCTCTATCCGGTCTTCGACGATGTCGCCGGTCAGCAGCAACACTCTCCCGTTGAGGCCATCCTTAGAAAATGTCCCGTATTGATCAAGAATGCGGTTCAATTCAGAAAACGCCTGGCGCTTCATGTCTTCTAGTACCGAGCGGGATTCTAGCTCAATGCCGTCGCGCTGCGGTTTTTCCAGGTCGGGGTTCCACGTGAACATACCCGCCGGGTCAATCAGCCCGACCACCCGCGGATCGCCAGGGATAATGATTCGCTTGCTAAGCAAAGGAAACACCCAAGCGTTAATCTCGCTCGCCAAACCAATGCAAGCTGTCAGCGCATCTTCTTTCAGCGCGATAACGACCGCTTCCTGACCCTTCAAATCGCTCACGCGCCCCGCCAAAGTCCGCCCCAGCTCAATCCTATTGATATAGTACATACTGGTTATGATTATGCCTGAAAGCGCGGGAGAATGCAATTGCGGCGGATACTCGTCTGTTTCAGATTGCAGTAAACTAGCCTATATTCATTAAGTGTATGATTTTAATCTCGCCGCTCTACCTGTACCATACATTGTGCCAAGCGTCAATGAGATGTTACAGTAGCCTAGTGGCTTGACTGGAAATCATGTATAATAATGTCTGAAGTGAATTATCATGCAAAAAAACGAAAAAATCCTCAAACGGCAATCGACTAAAATCTTCTTTGATAATGACGATACCGATTTCTTTTTCAACTGGATGCTCGGTGTGGCGGAGCTGTTCGGGATGTCGCATGGTGAGTTGTTTTATCTGGCACATAAGATCGGGCGCGACGGAAAACCGAGTAAGTGGCGATCCTGTTTTACGGACCATGCTGATTATCTTGTTCGCTCGGCAAAAGCAGCCACCGGTGAACAAATGGCTGTCGACTGCTATTTTGGCGCAACCTATGCCTATCGGGCAGTACTGCAGTTCGCTGATCCGTTTTCTCCGGAATATCCGAAGCTTGTCGGCGCTATGGAAGACGCTTTCGCTGGTGCCGCTAAGGCGATAGATATACCGATCAAATCCGTGCGCGTTCCGTATCAAACCGGCTATTTACCCGGCTACTATCTTCACTGCGACAGCAAGCGTCCGACCGTGGTCATGGTCGGCGGCGGTGATACGTACCGGGAGGATTTGTTTTATTTTGCTGGCTGGCCGGGGTGGCGGCGGAACTATAATGTGCTGATGGTTGATTTACCCGGTCAAGGCTCTAATCCCACCAGAGGTCTCACTTTCACTGTTGACGCCGGCGAACCGATTGCTGCGTGCCTCGACTGGCTGCAAACCGAAAATCCCGACGCGCGTCACATTGCGCTATACGGTGTTAGCGGTGGCGGGTATTTTACTGCTCAAGCGGCGGCAAAAGACATAAGGATTAGCGCGTGGATTGCCAGTACGCCTATTTTTGACGTGGCAGAACTGTTCCGTCGTGAGTTCGGCGCAGCGCTCAAAGCGCCCGGCTGGCTGATGAATCTTGCTTTAAAATTAGCAGGGAACATCAATGAAGTCGCCGATATCAATTTGAAAAAATACGCTTGGCAGTTCGGCACGAGCGACTTCCGTTCGGCGATCAATGAAGTTTTCGAACAGGCAAAGGTTGTCGATCACCAAGCTATCACCTGTCCGTCGCTGTTTCTCATGGGGGAGAGCGAAGGTGCTGAACTCCGGCGGCAAACGCGATATCTCCACGACGAATTTATCCGGCGCGGACTTGATACGACGCTGCATGAGTTCGATTCGCAAAGCGGTGCTGACGCTCATTGTCAGCTGAATAATCTACGTTTGGCGCATAGCGTGGTTTTTGATTGGCTGGACAGTCAGCTGGTTGATTGACAAGGTTTTCGGACTGAAGAGTTGCGCTGAGGAATCCAGCAGTTTATTTGTAAAGATTGGTGCTAATCCCGCCGCTCTACCGCGATCGTGCACTGCGTCATCAATGCCACCGCTGCACCAAGTGCCGCAAGTGTCGGTAGTAATAATGCGCTTACCACACCAGCAGTGACTGGGAATTCCATGATATTTTCGCCTTTTTCGTTCTTGATGATGACGCGGCGGACGTTACCTTCTTTGATAAGTTGCTTGACCTTCTCGACAACTTGATCGCCGTTAACGCTAAATTCTTCGGTGCGGTTTTGTTCGCTCATGGTTACTCCTTACTTTTTATTCCCGCGAATCGCGTCAATCAATTCAATTGGGAAGAGCATCATCGTCTTTTGCGATGGCTCGGTGGAGATGCGCTCCAGTGTGTTCAGGGTGCGCAGGTTAATCGCGCCCTGAGTTTTTGCCAGAATCTCGGCCGCCTGCGCCAGTGTCTCGGCGGCAGCTTTTTCACCATCGGCGTTGATGATGTTAGCACGGCGTTCGCGCTCGGCTTCGGCTTGCTTGGCCATGGCACGCTTCATGTCGCCCGGCAGTTCAATGTTCTGGATTTTGACATTCTCAACATCGATACCCCATTTGTCGGTTTCGGCATCGACAATTTCCTTGATTTGCTGCGAGATCTCCTCGCGCTTGGCGAGCAGGTCGTCCATATCGACATTACCAGTTACGTCGCGCAGGGCAGCCTGGGCAAATTGGCTGGTGGCGTAAATATAATTGGTCGTCTCCAGCACCGCCTTTGGTGCGTTAATCACTCGGAAATAAACCACCGCATCTACGCCGACAGTGACGTTGTCTTTGGTGATGACTTCTTGCTTTGGCACGTCAATCGGTGTCGAACGCACATCCACCATCATCATTGTCTGAAAAATCGGCACTACCACCCTTAGTCCCGGTTCGCGCACACCAGTAAATTTACCCAGCGTCAATACTACGCCGCGCTGGTATTGATTGACTACCTTGATACCGCTCAGCACATAAATAGCTAAGATGACTAAAATTACTATCATTATTTCCATAAATACCTCCTATTTATATAATGATATTCTAGCACCAAAGCGGTATAATAACCATATGAACAATGATCAGCAAAACGCGAATCCGCAGTCGCCAGTTTCACAGACAACACCAACGATGCAGCCAATGCCCGACCAACCGCCGCAAGTGACGCCAGCGACACAGCCGTTACCTAGTCAATCACCGCAAATGGCAAACCAACAGTCGGCAGTAGAACCTGGGGCGGAGGCGGTTACAAACCCTAACGACGCTCCTAAAGGTATTATTCAGCAGCATCGAGAGTTTGTTAATAGTAGTAATAATATTGTTTTTCATCTAGCGCGCAGTACAACAATTACCCTGATTGTTTTCTTCGTCGGGGCTTTTTTGATGTTTATTGCTCGCATGCAAGACGAGCCGTTTTTTGGACCTGTAATAGTTAATCTTTTCTTGGTACCGTTTTGCTTGACTCTCGGGACGGCTCATTCACCGTTAGCGAGGCTGCGGCTATGGCGAATTGTAAGTTCAATCATGCTGATGCTGAATGTAGGCATGCTATTCATGCATGGTTTATTTGGTATCGCAAAGGACAACGACCCCAGCCCTGCAGTTGGTAGCATGCCGCTGTGGATGCTGCCTGCCGAAAAATCCTTGATCACAGTACTAGCGTATATGGTATTTATTATTCCGCCAGCCATTATTTTCTTGGTTACTACGCTGAAGTATTCTAAAGCTACTCAGCTAAAATAGGCTGTTCACGTTAGTAAATACTTATAATCAGTCAAGCTTTGAATATGTGCTAAGTAGGTTGACATAATACCCCCAGGGGGTATATGATAAAATCATGGACACAACAGACATCAAGCGGCGAGCTCTGCACCGCACAAAAATTATTTTAGGGCAAATGCGCGGACTAGAGAAGCAAATTGCCGACGACGCATATTGCATGGATATTTTAACGCAAAGCCTAGCGCTGCAAAAGTCGCTGGCATCGCTCAATAAGCTCATTTTGGAGCGGCACTTGCGCACGCACATTGCTGACAAAATAGCCTCGGGCGATGAAATCCAGCAAAATGAAGCTGTAGAAGAGCTACTTAATCTATACGAGTTAAATAATATAAGGACGAAATGATGCACCACGAATCTCATTCTCACTGCAACACAAAAACTTCAACCAAACGCATGGCATTAGCAGCGACTTTGCACTGTTTGGCGGGCTGCATGATCGGCGAAATGCTCGGCGTCACCATCGGCACGCACGCTGGATTTACACCGCACGCCACGGTAATTTTGGCATCGGTTTTGGCATTTACGTCTGGCTATACTGTATCAACTATCCCGCTGATAAGCGCTAAGCTATCGTTCATCAAAGCCTTCAAATTGGTTTTCGCTGCCGATACGTTATCAATTCTGTCGATGACCATCGTTGACAATGTCATCATGCTCGTTGTGCCAGGCGCCATGAACAAAGACCTCACTCATCCGATGTATTGGATAAGCCGGCTGCTATGCATGACTGCCGCGTTCCTAGTGTCGTACCCTGTTAATTTATATTTATTGCGCCGCGGCAAGGGTCACGCGCTGACTCATCAGTATCACCACCATAATAAATAATAACGGCGCGCGAATAAATTCCAAGGAGCCTTGGCTTTTTCCTTGCCAGCTCGCCAGATTTTTAGTACAATCATAAGGTAAATTTGTGGCTCTTTAGCTCAGTTGGTAGAGCAGAGGCCTGAAGAGCCTTGTGTCACTAGTTCGAGTCTAGTAGGAGCCACCAGCAAAATACTCTCCCCGCCGGAGAGTGTTTTTCTTTAGGCTAGAAAGCAGGTATAATAATTTTAATGAGAAGTATTCAGCGAAAGCAAGTATCTTGGCGTGGGCCGATAATTTTCGGTGTAGTCTTGGTAACGGTAATTGTCTTGGTGTGCACAGCGACCTACTTTGTATCTCGTTCATCGGGTGGCTACACTGCTGTCAAATTGCAACCAGCTCGTGAAAAATTCCCTGATATTCAGGTAGATAAGCTGTCGCCGCTACGTGCTCGCGCTGTAAATATACTTCGCCAACAATACGATAATCCGCAGCCTGGCCCGTTTTATAGCCAGGGCGAGAAGCAGGATTGGTGCGCAAATTTTGTTAGTTGGGTCAGCCGCCAAGCTGGCGCGCCGCTAACTAATCCGCACAACGGCGGTTGGCGTATTCCAGGTGTGCGCAGCCTCGAGACGTATTATCGTAACGCTGGTAAGTTCCGCGCCGCAAATAGCGGCTACCAGTTGCAGCCTGGCGACGCTATTATGTATGACAACGCCAGCCGTCATGGCGAGCATGTAAACTTTGTGCTCAAATACGACAACGGCAAGGTGACGACTATTGGCGGTAACGAGGGCGGCGTGATTAACATTCAACAGTCGGATCTCAGCCGCGACGGACCGATTCGCGGTTTTGGACTGCTAGAATGACGGCGCACATTTCAATTTCTTAACCGTATACGGTATGATAGAATTATGTTCAAAAAGTATATCAAGAAGAAGCTTCAAAAGTATGTCGTTAAGTACTTTGAGCTGCATCCGCATGTCAGATTGATAGTTGTTGCTGGCAGTGTTGGCAAAACTAGCACCAAGCGTGCTCTCGGCAGATTATTATCGCAGCGTTTTCGCGTCCGCATGCACGAGGGCAATTATAATTCAGAAGTGTCGGCGCCATTGGCGATTCTCGGCATTAACTTACCAGAGAGACTGCATAGCCCATTGGCGTGGCTAGGTGTTTTTAGGGCAGCGCATCGCCGCGTCTATAGTCCGGCGGATGTCGATATTATTATCCAAGAATTAGGCGTTGACCATCCAGGCGAGATGATGGATTTTGGCACTTACTTGCGGCCGAATATTGCACTGGTTACGGCGATAACACCTGAACATATGGAATTTTTTGGTTCAATTGAACATGTGGCTCAAGAAGAGCTATTTGTCGCTAAATTTTCTGAGTATACGCTAATTAACCGCGATGATATCGACGGGCGGTTTGCAGATTTCTTGGAGTCGGCGAACTTTAGCACTTACGGTACAACTGGGCTAGCAGAGTTTCGATTCGAGCAGCAACAGCTTGACGAAAACGGCTACAGCGGCACGGTTATTGCTCCTAACGATATTCGTTTTCCCGCTACTATTAAAGTAGTGGGCGAGCATAGCTTGCGCCCGATCATGGGGGCAGTTGGCGCGGCGATGATGCTCGGGCTGCCAGTAGAAGATATAATACGCGGATTGTCGCTGCTCAAGCCAGTGCCGGGGCGGATGAATCTGTTGCGCGGCATTGGCGGCGTGACTATTATAGACGACACTTATAATTCTAGCCCGGCAGCGGCTCAGGCGGCGCTGCGAACTCTATACGAGTTCACGGATGTACCGAGTCGTGTGGCTGTTTTTGGCGATATGCTAGAGCTTGGCGGCAGCAGCCAGGCCGAGCACGAGAAGCTCGGTCGCATGTGCGATCCGAGTCTTTTGTCGTGGGTGGTAGTCGTCGGCGTGGCGGCGACGCAATACTTAGCACCAGCGGCCCGTTCGACAGGCTGCCAAGTTCATGTGGCGCGCAACGCTATCGAAGCTGGCGAGTTCGTCCGTTCGATAACCGAGCCAGGAACGGTAGTGCTGGTCAAAGGCTCGCAGAACGAAATATTCCTCGAAGAATGTGTTAAGGTGCTCTGCGACATGACCGAGGACGCTGAATTAGTCCGCCAAAGCGATAAATGGCTAGCTATCAAAGACAAATATTTCCAGCAATTTTAATCGTGTGTATAATAGGTTTAAGTTAAGGAGTAAAGGAGCAGCTAGCAATGAAACAAGACGGTGCGCCAAAGAAGCCGAAAACCACTAAAAAGAGAGTCTCTGACAAGCCCAAAACCAAGGCCAAAACCGAGACCAGTAAAAAAGCTAAAGTTTCAACAAGCACAACAGCGCCAGCGTCAGTAGCCGCCGAACAATTCGCTGCAAAATCCAATGCTGTAGCAGAACAGCCAGCTGCCGCTCCGGTTGTCGCTAACCAGACTGTGGCTCAACCTATAGCTCAGCCAGCGTTGCCGCCGCAGATGGCGATGGGCCAGCGAAAGTCTAAAGCAGGCTTGATTATTGCTATTTGCGCTGCAGTATTAGTTGTGCTGCTGGCGATTGCTGGCGCTACTGCCTATGCGTTTTATCAGAAGCCAGAAAACGTCTTGCTCGATGCGGTTAGCAAATTGCCGCTCGCTACCAAAGTCTCGACTAAAACCACAGTGAACTCAAACTTCTCTTATGAAGCCGACGGTGTGAACATTAAGTTCAAAAAATTCACATTTGATACAGGCGCTGAAAATACGCCGAAATTTGACGCAAATGCCGAGTTAGTTCTAGAGGTGAATGGCAAGGAGCTGTCTCTCAAGGCTAGCGGTTTGGTAACTGACAACGGCACGGTCTATTTCAAGGATAATATCGTATCAAGTATCAAGGAGACGTTGTCTATATTACATCAAAAGCTGCCAGCTCAGGCTGAAAAACATCTGAAAAAGATTGACGGCAAATGGGTAAAGTATTCGCTAGCCGATGCTCGCAAGCAGGACAAAAAATCAGCCAATCAACTGCAATGTGTGATTGATGCTTACAAAAAATACTCCAAAGACGACAAAGCTAAGCATCAAATCTCCAGCGTTTACAAAAAACATCCATTTATAATTATCGACAAAGAAGTTAAGTCGCAAAATGGTAATTTTGGCTACGACGTATCAGTTGATGACGACAAAGCAGAGGCTTTCTGGAAGGATTTTCGAGAAACCTCTTTCGCTAAAAGCGTTGAATCTTGCGCGCCGAACGTTTCGTCTTCGTCGTCTGATACTTACAAGTCTGCCAAAAAAGCCAAATCAAAAGCTGACGCTACCATGACCGTTTGGGTGTCGCAATGGTCGCATGAACTGCGCGGCGTTGACGTTAAGGCCACTAACCTTAAGACCGATAGCCGTTCCGACAAAAACTACAATGTTAGCGCCAAAACAGTTATTGATTTTAGCAAAGGTTCACAGGTCACTGTTCCAAGCGACGCTATAAGCGCTGAAGAGTGGGCAAGCGCAATCAGCCAATCTTTTCAGTCTGTAGCTGGCGGTAGTTATTTATCTGCGCCAACCGTTGATACTGATAATGACTTAGAATATAGCGATTACGACGATTAATTACTAGAACCAGCTGTGTTTTATCTGTTATACTGATAGTTGATGAGACACTATAACCCTTCTGAAATTGAGCCGAAATGGCAGCAAATCTGGGCGGATGACCAGCGTTATCATACGAACGAGTCAAGCGCCAAGCCAAAATACTATGTGACGGGCATGTTTCCGTATCCAAGCGGCGCAGGCATGCATACCGGTCACTTTATGGAGCATTCCATTGTCGATGCGGTGGCGCGTTTTCGCCGGGCGCTCGGTTACAACGTAATGTATCCGATTGGCTGGGATAGCTTTGGTTTGCCGGCCGAGAATTACGCTATCAAAACTGGCCGCAAACCTCGAGAAACTACAGCTGACAATATTGCGAATTTCAAAAAACAATTGCGCAGTGTCGGTGCTAGTATCGATTGGTCGCGCGAGATCAATACCAGCGACCCAGAATACTACAAATGGACGCAGTGGATATTTACTAAGCTGTTTGAAAAGGATTTAGCCTATCAAAAAGAATCGCTGCAATGGTGGTGTCCAAAAGACAAGACGGTTCTCGCCAACGAGCAGGTGATTGACGGCAAATGCTGGCGCTGCGACTCGGTTGTTGTTAAGAAGTCGATGAAACAGTGGTTCTTCCGGATTACTGCTTATGCCGAGCAACTGCTTGCCGAGCTGCCAGAGATGGATTGGCCAGACAAAATCAAAATTGCGCAGACTAACTGGATTGGCAAAAGCGAAGGCGCTGAGATTACTTTTCAAGTTGATGGCAGCGATGATACGATAACCGTTTTCTCGACGCGTCCTGATACGATTTTTGGCGCAACCTTTCTGGTGTTAGCGCCCGAGCATCCATTAGCGCGCACGCTGTTGACCGATGAAACGCGTGAATTGGTCGAGAACTATATTGATGATGCCGTCAAGAAATCAGAGATTGAACGCAGCAACGACACCAAAGAAAAAACAGGTGTTTTTAGCGGCAGCTATGCTATCAACCCGGCGACCGGCCAAAAGATTCCAATTTGGATTGCCGATTATGTTCTGGGGGGCTATGGCACTGGTGCGGTGATGGGCGTGCCAGCGCATGACGACCGCGACTTTGCTTTTGCTGAAAAATTCGAGCTGCCAGTCGTTGAGGTAATTGAGCGGCCCGAGGACGATATCGACACCGACGCTTGTTACCACGGCGAAGGTGTTCTGGTGAACTCTGGCGCTTTTGACGGTACGCGCAGCGAGGATGCTCGCGAGCAAATTGTCGCTTGGCTCGAGCAAGAGGGTAAAGGCAAGTCGCAAATTACTTACAAAATGCGCGATTGGCTGATCAGCCGCCAGCGCTATTGGGGCGCGCCGATTCCGATTATTTATTGTCCAGAGCACGGTGCAGTGCCAGTCCCAGAAAGCGATTTGCCAGTGCTATTGCCGGATGTCGATGATTTCCAGCCGCGCGGTGATGGCAAATCAGTCTTGGCGGCGCAAGAAGACTGGGTGCAGACGACTTGTCCAGTTTGTGGCTCTCCAGCTCGGCGCGAGACCGACACGATGGACGGTTACGCTTGCAGTAGCTGGTATTTGCTGCGGTATACCGATCCGCACAATGCGCAGCAGGCTTGGGCGCCAGACAAGGCAAATTACTGGGCGCCGCTCGATATGTATGTCGGCGGCGATCACGCGACGGCCCATTTGCTATATGTGCGCTTTTGGACGCATGTCTTTCGCGAGCTTGGGCTGACAGATTTTGCCGAACCAGTAAAAAAGCTGGTTTACCATGGTTTGATTCAAGCCGAGGACGGCCGCAAAATGAGCAAAAGTCTCGGTAATGTCGTTGATCCGCTCGAAGTTATCAACGCTGGCTATGGCGCTGACGCTCTGCGTACGTTTGAACTTTTCCTGGGTCCGATTAACGAAAACTCTAGTTGGAACAGCCGCGGCATTGCTGGTGTTTATCGTTTTCTTAATCGCTTGTGGACGCTAGTGCAAGAATTTGACGACAGCGATAAAACCGGTACGTCTGATGCTCAGAAGCTTGATGCCATTATTAATTCTACTACCAAGAAAGCCACCGATGACATTCATCGGCTTAGCTTTAATACGGCGATTGCAGCACTGATGGAATGCGTGAATGATTTGTACAAATTGAAAGTGGCGGGCTACAGCGAAGATTGGCGCTCGCATCTCAAGACGCTAGTGCAATTGGTGCAGCCGTTTGCGCCGCACATGGCTGCCGAATTGTGGCAGCAGCTTGGCGAAACTTCGCAGCTCGATTTTGCCGCTTGGCCTGCCTGGGATAATGCTAAGATTGCCAGCGACAGCTTGCTCATTATCGTGCAAGTCAATGGCAAACTGCGCGCTAAACTCGAGGTCGCTGCTGATGCTAGTGAAGAGCAGATCAAGGAGCTAGCGCTAGCTGACGCCAATGTCCAGAAATTCGTGCCGTATGAGCCGAAGAAAATTATCTACGTCAAGGGCAAGCTCGTCAATATTGTGGCGTGATTCCGTCCTTGCAAACTTACAAATGGCAAGTAGCGTTTCTGAACCTATGCGCTATTACTTTGTTGGATTTTCGACGTCAACTGGCGTAACATCAACTGTGCCGTCACCGTTCAGATCGACATGGTACATGACTACTTCTGCGCCTGGTTGTGGTACGCCGCTGATTTCGGCGGCGGCTTGATTGACAACGCCGTGCTCTAAATCGCACTGCGGGCCCGTCCAGCCTTGCTCTTGTCCGTATCGATCAACATAGGCTGTAGCCGCTCCATTGACGCTACTACCTTCTGGAACACCTACGCGGACAATCGCCGATTCATCGAATTCCTCGGGGTGTTCGCTATATTCGTCGACCAGTTCAACAGCTTTCTGCTCGGCCACAGCTGCTGGGTTAGGTGTTTCGGCGCTGCTGGCTCCGTAGTCGCCGATGCCGCAGCCTGTTAACGCTGCTGTGCTCAAACCTATGGCAGCGACAGTAGTAATTAATTTCTCGCGTTTACCAACATTTTGTTCATGATTCATATCTTTATTATAGCATAATCAATATAAAAAGTCAATAATTAAAATACGATAACACTACAATGTCAAATACTTGAGAAAAACCCCGCTTTAGCGTATAATACAAACTAAGTTTATACAAACCGAGAAGGAGAACATTTCATGGCACAGCCAAAGAAACAATCAAGTCCTCGCAAGACTGGCATGCGCCGCAGCCATCTTGTCGAGAAATTAGCCAAGCGCGTTAACGGCCATTCGCCAGTCAAAGTGTTGATTGGCAAGAAAAAATCATCAACCAAGCAGAAATAACCGTTTCAAACAAAAACGGTGAGATAATAAAAGGAAACAAACGCGAATGGCATCGAATAGACACCTTGGTCGGATTGTTGCGCTGCAAGCGCTATACGAATTGGAATTGCGCCGGCAGTCTGGCGACAACAGTGCCGCGTTAGATGATATCTTGAAGCGCGATGTCGAGCGTTACCGTTCGGCGATTGACGACATCGCTTTCGTAGAAGGACTGGCCAGCGGTGTTGTTAGCCAGCAGGCGGAACTTGACCAGCAGCTGCAACCGATTGCGCCCGAGTGGCCAATTACGCAGATAGCGCGGATCGACAGGGTAATCTTGCGTATTGGCCTATACGAGCTGCTGCATCATCAAGATACCGTACCGCCGCGCGTCGCTATTAACGAAGCGATTGAGCTAGCCAAAGCGTTTGGTTCTGATAATTCGAGCAGATTTGTTAACGGCGTACTGGGTACTGCTTATCGCAAATTTGTCGAGGAAGGGTCAGATAATGCCAAAGCCGAAGGCCAACAAAAGCAAGTTTGATCATATACGCAAATATTTAACAAAGTCGCGTTCAGCGTCTATCCAAGAAATCGTTCGCGAGCCGACTAGCGGCGGCGTGATTTTCCGTCACGGCGAGTCGGGTATCGAGATTTTACTGATTCAGGATGCCAAAGACCGCTGGACAATTCCCAAAGGCCACATCGAGGAGGGCGAGACAGCTGTGCAGACTGCTCGCCGCGAAATTGGCGAGGAAGCTGGCTTGCACGACGTCGATATGCTAGGCTGGCTGGGCAAGATTCATTTTCGCTATCGCCGTCTCGACAAGCTCGTTTTGATGACAACGCAAATTTATTTGGTGCGCGTTCGTACCAGCGGCGATGAAATCCAGAAAGAGGATTGGATGAAAGGTATCAAATGGTTCCCGTTCAACGAGGCGCTCGAGCTGATCGAATACGAAGATATCGCCAAGCTAATGCTGAAAGCTAAAACGCGGATCCGCCAAGAAAACTTATAAACTTACAAAATACGAAAAGGAGGAAAGATGAGTGGTATGCCAACCGGGCCGTACCAAGATTGGGCGAAGCAGAAATTAGGTTTTGAATATAATGACATTCAGCTTCTGATTACTGCTTTGACACATCGCAGCTACGTCAACGAGCACAAAAAATCGGTGAGCGAGCACAATGAGCGCTTAGAATTTCTGGGCGACGCCGTGCTAGAGCTGGTGGTGACGGATTATTTATATAAACATTATAGCGAGCCGGAGGGTATCCTGACTAGCTGGCGCGCGGCGCTAGTTAACACCACTAGCAACGCTAAATCTGGCGAAGAGCTTGGTTATGAGCCATTGGTGCGGATGAGCCGCGGCGAGAAGCATGGTTCCGAGCGGGCGCGCCATCAGATTCTAGCCAATGCTTACGAAGCAGTGATCGGTTCGATTTATTTGGAGCGCGGCTATGATGCCGCGGCAGCCTTTATCGAGAAGCACACAATCAGTAAGCTTGACGGGATTTTAGAGAGCGGCTCTTGGCGCGATCCTAAAAGCCATCTGCAAGAAATCAGCCAGCGCGTCGACGGCGCTACGCCAGTCTACAAAGTCATCGCCGAAGACGGCCCAGACCATGACAAAGTTTTTACGCTCGGCGCTTATGTCGGCGACAAACTGATGGGCAAAGGCATCGGCCCTAGCAAACAAACTGCCCAGCAGCAAGCCGCCCGGGCAGCGCTGGAAGAGTATAAGAAGCAGCAATAAACCAAAGAAAATAGCCCGCCAGAGGGCCGCGCTGAGGCTTTAAACCTCTAGCGAGCTATTTTCTCGGCGGGCGTTAGCCCTTTCCATCAGTCTTGACGGCCAGCATAACGTTCAGGCACATGTTGACCCTGCCAAGGATCTCGAGATCCTTGGCAGTCTCGTCGAGCTCACTATACATCATAAGGATGATGATATCCCTGTCATCAACCTTGTTTTGTAGCTTAGTAACCTCCTTCCGGAGCTTGTCACGCTCCTCTCGGAGCTTGTCGCGCTCCTCACGAAGGTGGGCGACCTCCTTGCGGAGGCTGACAATCTCGTGGTTGTTGGTGCTAGAATACATTTCTCCTCCTAGAGAAAAGTTTTCGCACAAAGCAAAAAAGGGCAACCTTCCGCCCCTCTTTTTGGTAACTTTGAGCGAAAAGCTGATATATATATATCACATATGAATCGCCATGTCAACGTTTTTTGCAATTATTTCGCAAAAATTGCAAATTTTAAGTATTTTTGAGCCGTTTTGGCCGTTTTTACGCCCTCTAGCGGTGTTTTCTGCCTGAATTGGCCTATGAGGCTCGACTTGAACGAAAAGGCGTCTAGGCAGCGCTTAGGCGCTTTGTTGACATTTTACCCGTAACACGCTAGAATATGACAGAAGTAACAATAGTACTAACGTGAAGTAAAGGAAGTTTTAATTTTATGCTCGCAATTCGTTTGCAACGTTTGGGCCGCAAGGCTTATCCGGTATACCGCGTCGCCGTCCAGGAAGCACAGCGCCACCCATCGAGCGGCCGCGTGGTCGCTTATGTCGGCAGCTACAACCCGCACACCAAAGACGCTAATATCAATGTCGAGGCTGCTCAAAAATACCTTGATAACGGCGCTCAACCGACGCCGCGCGTTGCGAAGTTGCTAAAAGAGGCTGGCGTCAAACTGCCGAAATGGGTTAAAGAGTTCCAGGGCGGCAAGGATAAAGCGGTCAAGAACGCCGAAAAGTTGCGCAAGAACCAACCGAAAGAAGAGCCAGCCGCCGAAGAGGCAGAAGCTCCAGCTGAGGCCTAACGCTTTTACTTACGAACTAGCGCGCTCTAGCTGTATGGCTAGAGCGCGTTTTTCGATTTCATAGCAAAAGCATGTTACAATAAAAGTACGATAGTAACCGTGTGACCGCAAAGGAGGAGATACCGTGGGCATGTCGACCATTGACCAGGAATTTGTCGAATATATCGTAAAATCACTAGTAGGACATCCAGATGATGTGGTTGTTGACCGGATTGTCGACGAGAAGGGTGTTTTGCTGACGCTAACTGTCAATCCAGAAGACTTGGGCCGGGTGATTGGCCGCCGCGGCTCGACCGCGCAAGGACTGCGCACGCTGCTGCGGGCGTTGGGCGCTAAAAATACTGCTCATTACAACCTGAAAATCGTCAATAATGACGACCGCGAGGACGCCGATTCGGCTGCAGTGGATAATGATGTGGAAAACGCTACTAGTGATTCTGTGGAAAATGACGCAGAAAACACAGAAACCGAAAGCGATTTCGCAAAAAAGTCGCGCCAAGAGCTTGCAGAATTAGACGACCTTGATATATAATCATAAGTAAGTTCATGCGAGAACCCTGAACTAACGAAAACAAAGTACAAAAGCTCTACTGCGAGCAAACCTACAAATGGTTTGAGAGACTTATTTGTGCAAGAAAGCCGTCTTTTGAGGCGGTTTTTTTGTTGGGGCGAAATTTCGAGAAGGCTAGGCGTAATCTATTGCACGAAAAGCCAAACGTGTCAATTGAGACTATACAACTATTTTTGTAAAAGCACAAATATATAGATAAAATATAATGTATAATAAGTCAAATATTATTAGGCAATGAAATTCAGACTGCAGCAAATTATTGCAAGACATGAAAATAGCCCGCCGAAAACGTGCTCAAGCTGGAAACTGGGCATTCAACCCAGGAGATGCAAAATCTGCGTCTCGAACCAGGTTGAACAGTTTCCAGCGGGCTATTTTCGAGCGGGCTAGTTGCTTCTCAGGCCGCCCAGGCCCGAGAGGACTCCGGCCCAGAAAGCCGCACGGCGCGGTTGGCCGCGCCGTGCGGCCTGAGCACCCTTCTTGAGCGCGCACATCTGCGCGCGCTCCAGAAGGCTAGGCTTGGACTTGGGGGCGACGGCGGTCTTCATGATCGCCTTCCTTTCTTTGCTCAAAGCAAGGGCGACTTCTGCCCTAGGACAACTTTGAGCAAAAGTTGATATATATATCATAGATAGACATCCGCGTCAAGACTTGCTACACTATAACAGATGAGAAAAATTCAGGTGATTACCTTATTCCCAGAAATGTTCGCTGGCGTGTTCGGTAGTTCGATGATGTGGAAGGCGCAAAAAGACGGCCACGTTGAGCTCTCGACGATTGATCTGCGCCAGTTTGGATTAGGCCTGCGTCGCACGGTTGACGATACTCCATATGGCGGCGGCGATGGTATGCTGCTGATGGTTGAGCCGCTATGGAATGCGGTGCAGCAGGCCAAACAGATTGACTCTGGTGCTAAAGTCTTAATCATGACACCGCGCGGCCAGCGCTGGCGGCAGGCGTTGGCGCAGCAATACAGCGAAAGCGAGAACGGTTATATTGTAATCTGCGGTCGCTACGAGGGCTACGACGAGCGAATTATGGCGCTGGTTGATCAAGGACTCAGCGTCGGCGATTATGTGCTAACTGGCGGCGAATTGCCGGCGATGACGATTATTGATTCGATTGTGCGGCTAATTCCTGGCGTACTCGGCGGCGAAAACAGCGCAGCGATTGAGAGCTTTAGCGACGGCGAAACGCTAGAATATCCGCAATACACCCGGCCCGAGGAATGGCAAGGTTTGCGCGTACCAGAAGTGTTACTTAGCGGACATCATGGCAAAATCGCCGAATGGCGGGCGGCGCACAGTAAAAAGGCTGGGGAATAAAGCGATTTTACCAGCGCCGAGCAGGCCCAGCTAGCGTCAACTAAACTAGGAAACAAAATACTCCTCGCCAAGGCAGAGGAGTATTTCATTGTTGTGGTGGATTTATCGGAGAGCGATCGATACATTTTTGTGTTTGTTTTTGTAACTTCGCTGTCTATACAATATACGTTTTTGTGTTTAATAGCAAGCATTTTTTGGACAAAAAATAAAAAATCGTGTGGAAAAATGCTATGCTAATAATATGAAACAGTTTATAGCTAGTATTTTTCCGCCAACAATTTTCAAGAAGCGCGCACAGTATGCGGCGCTGGCAGCAGGTTTCTGGACGATTATTATAATGTTGGCGCAATTGTTTAGGTTCGAGAAATTTCCAAAAACTTTAGAGTCGCTGGGGATTGGCGACGGTACTATCGTCGCGATTGCTATAGTTCTGCTAGAATTTATTTCTTTGCCATTTTTGTTGTCTATGCCGCGGCTGGGCAGACTAGGGCGGCGAATATCAGGTGCGTGCGTGCTGCTGGCGCCTGGCGTTTGGCTGATGATTAGCGCGGCTGTGCTGATGAGCGGCGGACAGGGAAAAGTTAGTTTGTTTGGCGCGGTGGCGGCGCTGCCGGGGGTGGTTAGTTTGCTGCTGACCGGCGCGTGGCTAGCAGCTGCGGCGTATTTGACCGCTAAACTGCGGCGGCTAGATTTGAAATAACGGCGCTCTAGTGATATATTAAGGTAGGCGCGATGGGGTGTCGCCAAGTGGTAAGGCACTGGGTTCTGGTCCCAGCATGCGGGGGTTCGAATCCCTCCACCCCAGCCAAGAAATAATGATATGAAGACAACTACTCCCCGCATTCCGAGTGGTTTCAGCGAATACCTGCCAGGCGACCAAATAGAGTTTAATCGTTTGCGCGACATTATTCGCGAAACTTATGAGCGCTATGGCTACGCGCCGCTGGACACGCCAGATATTGAGCTGAGCGAGGTGTTGTTGGCGAAGGGCGGCGGCGAAACCGAGAAACAAATCTATCGGTTTGAACGCGGCAAGAATGATTTGAGCTTGCGTTTTGATCTAACGGTGCCGCTGGCGCGCTATGTCGCCGAACATGAGGGCCAGCTGGTTTTCCCGTTCCGGCGTTACCAGATTGGCAAAGTGCACCGTGCCGAGCGAGCTCAAGCCGGGCGTTTCCGCGAATTCTACCAGTGTGACATTGATGTGATTGGTTCGGAAAGCGTGGCGGCTGATGCGGAGTTTCCAGCGGTAATTAACGATATTTTTGAGCAGTTTGCTTTCGGCGAGTTCACGATTCACATCAATAATCGCTTGGTATTGAATGGCTTTTTCGCTGGAATTGGTTTGGCTGATGTGTCGGCGGATGTGCTGCGAGTAGTCGATAAAATCGAGAAAATATCGCGTCAAGATTTTATGGCGGAATTACGCGAGTTGGGTCTTAGTGAAAAGCAAGTCTTGCAAGTAGTTGCCTTCACAGAAATTAGCGGCAGTAACGACGAGATTTTATCGCAGCTAGAGTCAATGAAAAACGAGATCAATTCTGATGATTTCGCGCTTGGCACGGCAAAATTACGCGAGTTGCTGGCGATGCTGCGAAACATGGGCTTGCCAGAGCAGCGTATTCAGTTAGACCTACGGATTGCGCGCGGACTGGATTATTATACTGGCGTAGTCTACGAAACGACACTTGATGATTATCCAGAAGTCGGTAGTGTTTGCTCGGGTGGGCGCTACGATAACTTGGCCGAGAACTATACGCGGACACGTTTGCCAGGCGTTGGTGTGTCGATTGGTTTGTCGCGCTTATTCTATAAACTACGCGAGGCAGGCGTCGTGTCTAGTAGTCGCCAGACATTGGCGCGCTGTATGGTGGCGTCCTTTGATGAATCGCAATTCGGCGAGGCGCTGCAAATAGCTGCCGAGTTGCGGCGAGCTGGCGTAGCGACAATCCTCAATACCGAATCGGTGCCGTTAAAAAAGAAGCTGCGCTATGCTGATCGTCTTGGTATACCATTAGTCGTTTTGATTGGCGAGGAAGAAGTACGCGGCCGTTTCGCGACAGTGAAGGATATGGCAACCGGTGAGAATAAGCCCATTCCCCGCCAGCAACTAGTCGAGGAGCTGCAACGATAAGGTGGCTTGGCTAGTTAAGGTAATCGCCGACTGGCTGCTGATTCCGTTAGTACTGCTGGCTTTGTATGAACTATTTTTTAAGGTTGAAAGTAAGCGCCGCTATGAAATTTATTCTCGCGTGCTGATGGCCGGGCTGACGTCTTATGTAACTGCTAAAATCCTTGGGCTAATATATCAGCCTGAACAGTTGCGTCCGTTTGAGCTGCTTGGCGTTAATCCGGGGGCGGCTTATCTGAATAATCCGGGATTTCCGTCGGATCACGCGCTTTTTGCGATGTTTTTGGTGCTGGCGGTCTGGTATGCGCTGCGTCGCCGCTCGATTACTATAATTATGCTAACTATGGCGCTGCTAGTTGGAGTTGGCAGGATATTAGCGCTGGTGCATACGCCGCTTGATGTTGTCGGCGGCATGGCGGTGGCTTGCTTGGGGGCGTTGTGGTACGTGGATTGGCCTAATGTTAAGCTTGCATCTAGCAAAAAACGCAAGAATGTAGTAAAATAACTTAGTAAGATGACTAATGTGGAGAAACCTATGAACAACGCAAACGAGACTGCAGCGGTGAAGCTGGAGCCGTTTATTCCGATGGACAAAAAGGATATCATTCGAGCTGCTATCTATGGAGCATTCGCTGGTGCAATACTAACGGTGTTGTATATTTTGGTTGGCCGGGTCGCGTCGGCGGTGATGTGCCGCGGCGATAGTGATTTATGCCAGAATGCGCCGCTGTATGTAGCAATTTTTTCGGTAACTTTGGTGTCAATCGGCGGATTGATACTGCTGTCGCAGGCGCGAATTTACCGGCCGTTATTTATCGTTATTGCTTCGATAGCGGCTCTATGGGGTCTGCAATCGTATTTAGCGCTCTTGCCGTGGTATTGGGCGATGGCGGCGATGACGGTAATTGGCGCGTTGACGTATGCGATGTTTACTTGGTTGGCGCGATTGCGGTCGTTTATACTTTACTTAGTAGTATCGATTGTGCTGATTGTAGCGGCTCGGTTGATTATCGCTGGGTAGCTGGCACAGAACCGTTATTTGCGGTATGCTAGCTATATGGAAATAATGGTTTTGCTTATAATTTTAGTGATAGTCGTCGCAGCGGCTAGCGTGGTTATTTTTGTGTTGATGCAGCAGCTGAAGCGAGTGCAAAATAACTCGGCGGTAGAGCTGATTAAGGGCGATGTCGTTGAATTGTCGCGCTCGATCACTAATTTGCAGCAAACAATGAGCGACAAGCTTGAACGCTCGCAGCTGTCAACTCAGCAATCGGTGCAAAAGCAGCTCAGTGAAAGTTCAAAATTGGTGGCCGATGTCACGCAGCGCTTGACCAAGCTCGACGAGACCAACAAGCGTGTCGTTGATGTGGCGACTGACCTCAAAACCTTGCAAAATGTTCTACAAAACCCCAAGCAGCGCGGTGTTTTTGGCGAATACTATTTGTCGAGTGTTCTCGAAAATATTTTGGCGCCAGGGCAGTATCAGACTCAGTATAAGTTTCGTGATGGCGAAATGGTTGATGCGGTGATTTTTCTTGATAAGGGTCAGATTCTGCCGGTTGATAGCAAATTTAGCCTCGAAAATTACAACCGGATGATTGAATCTAGCGGCAAAGAGCGCGAGCAGCTAATGCAAAAAGTCAAAGCTGATCTGAAAGGGCGCATCGACGAAACCAGCAAATATATTCGTCCGAGCGAGCATACTATGGATTTCGCATTTATGTTTATTCCCAGCGAATCGTTGTATTATGATTTACTGATCAATAATGTTGGCCAGGGCGGCAGTTCGCGCGATCTGATTGAGTATGCTTTTCGCGAAAAGCACGTGATTATTACTAGTCCGACGAGTTTTATGGCGTATTTGCAAACCGTATTGCAAGGTTTGCGCAGTTTGCAAATCGAGGAGCAGGCTAAGGATATTCAAGTTCGTGTCGGCAAGCTCGGACAACACATCGCCAAATTTGAAGAGTATATGCAAAAACTAGGCAATAGTCTCGGTACGACGGTCAATCATTATAACAACGCTCATAAAGAGCTCGGTAAAGTTGATAAAGACGTGGTGAAGATCGCTGGTAACAATTCTTCTGTCGAAGTATTGGCGCTTGATCGTCCGTCATCTGTTGATAAGAAGTAAAGGTTTTTGGCTATCAAAATATCCCGCCGATAGACGGGATATTTTTGTTAAGAAAGTTAGGCTTAGTCTTTCTTTTGCCGGCCAGCAACCAACACGTAGAGGTTGGCACCGACAGCGGCGCCCGCTAAAGCGCCAACTAGCGACTCGAGCGAGAAGCGCGAATTGACAACTTCGTTAGAGCCAGCTGAACCAGTAGTGAGCTCCTTTTCGGTCGAATCAGTCATCGCTAGCGCAACAGCCGGGTTAAGGCTAGCGCCCTTGACGTAAGCGACGTGAGGAATCTCAACTTTATTAGAAGCTGAAGATGCTGCTTTGCTTTGGTAATCGGCGATTGCTTGCGTCTTGGCGGTCGATAACAGATAGCCAGATGTCAAAATGCCGACTGCCAGTGCCAAGCCAACGCCGAGCGCTTTGCCAGTATTGCAGGTCTCTTCGCGCGATAGAACTGCTGCTAGTCCGAATAGAAAGATAGCGGTGCCGACCAGCTCAATGCCGAATATCGACCAGTTCATGCTGCTGAATCCGCTAAAGCCGAAATTAATCGAGCCACCAGTAACCCAGTTGGTGACAATTACAGCCAGCATAGCGCCGATGAACTGAGCGCCCCAGTAGAATGGCAGCAGGATTGTCTTGAGCTTGCGCATAGTCCACAAACCAAATGTTACGGCTGGGTTGACGTGCGAGCCCGAGACAGCGCCGATGCTCATCACTAGCATTACTAGCGTGAAGCCGACAGCTAGCGCGCCAACGCCGCCGTCTTTGAATGTGGTCAAAGCAACCAGCGTCAATACGAACGTACCGATTAGTTCGGCAAAGATTATATTTATGATATTTGATGGAAGCTTGGCGCTGCTGCGTTTAGTTGTCGTAGGTTTGGCAGCGGCAGTTTCCTTCTTTGGTGCTTCTACTTTTTCGGCAGATACTGTACGAACAGTCGTCTTGCTGGCGGCCGTTTTCTTGGCGGTCGTCTTCTTCTTGGTAGAAGCGGCTTTTTTAGTAGCCATGAATATTCCCTCCTTTACTGAAATATAGACATAGTATAACACAAAAATATTTTGGGTTGTATACATCTGTTATAATGATGATATGGGACGTTATTTTGAACAGACAGAAAGCCGCAGCGAACTGCAACAGCGCATCGCTGCCGACTTGCGGGCAAAAGCAGCGCAGAAGGCAAAGCAAGAAGGCGAGCCAGTTCCGGGTGTTAGCGGCGAGCTAATCGAAAACTCAGAATATTTGAAAGGCACCAAAGCTACGACAACTCTAGCGCCAGCTTGGGTGTTTATTGTACTGATGGCAGTTGGCGTATTTGTGTTATTCGTATATCAGGTGAATAAGTAGGTTAGCGATGGATTTCGAGAAAGTTTTACAAGTTTTATCAGCGCGGGCGGCTCAGTCTAATCATCCGCAAGAAGTATTGCGCGCTCCAGAAATCAAAACACTGTATGATCACATCAAGACCTTGCCAGATGATGAGCGCGGAGCTTTCGGCAAACGAGTCAACGAGCTGAAAAAATCGCTGGAAGTGGTCATAGAAGTTCGCCGCCAGGAGCTCGATAAAGTCGATTTGCCGCCAATTGACGTGACGGCGCCGATGGACATCAATGCGTCGCAGCCTGATTTACTACCAAGCGAGCATGGCACGATTCACCCGCTGAGCGCCGAGATTGACCGCATTTCTGACATTTTCAATCGTATGGGCTTTGTGACGGAAGAGTCGCGTGAGATTGACGATCAATTCCATATGTTCGAGAGTCTGAATTTCCCGAAAGGCCACCCAGCGCGCGATGATTATGATACCTTCATGACCGAAGAGACTGACGCTAACGGCGACCGCTTGATCGCGCCAGCGCACACCTCGACCATGCAGAACCGCGTGTTGAAAAAATATCATAGTAATTTAGCAAAGGGCGAGGCGATCGCCGCCATCGTGCCTGACCGGGTGTTCCGTAACGAAGACTTGGACGCACGGCACGAGCACACGTTCTACCAGGTCGAAGGTGTATATGTCGCCAAGGGCGTCAACGTCGGCAATCTAATCGCCACGCTGCAAGAATTTTTGCAGGAATATTATGATAAGAAATTGGATGTGCGCGTCAATCCGTTTTATTTCCCATTCACCGAACCGAGCTTTGAATTTGCGCTGAGCTGCCCATTTTGTGAAGGTAAAAATCCGGATTGTAAAGTTTGTTCGGGTGAAGGCTGGATTGAACTCTTGGGCTGCGGCATGATCCATCCGAATGTACTGAAAGCTGCTGACATCGATCCAAATGAATACACCGGCTTTGCCTTTGGCTGCGGCATTGATCGGCTGGTAATGATGAAATACGGCATCGAAGACGTGCGGCATTTTGAGAGCGGCAAGTTGGACTTTTTGGAGCAGTTTTAATTCTAGGCTACAGGGTAGACAACTATTCTTTGTGACTGACTATTACCAAATAATAACGATAATAATTCTTTGGGTCTGATACAAATACTATCAGTGTAGTCGCTCGGCGAACTTAAGTGTACTGGTTCATTGATATATGGCTTGATGAGTTGTGTAAATTGATATTCGTCGGGTATCTGTTTCAATTTTTTGCTGGATAATTATTCATACAATAATCTTAAATTATATCAAGAAAAGTAGACAGTTTTATAACCTATACAGATTTCATAGACTAAAATCTATTCAGCAAGGGAACGATATCCATTATCGTCAAACAGGCTACTAGCCCCTGCCGCTTTATATAAGGCATCCACTGCCAAAAGCATATCATTCTGAAGCGCTGGCTGATTATCAATATTCTTATTATAGAAATCCCGCAACGACTCCGGATAACCTTCATCAGACGCATCGTATAGGAACGTATCTTGTAGCAGCTTCTTCTGCTCAGGCGTAATATCATCAAAAAACTCTGGATGAAAATCATAAAACCATTCAAGACGGGTTTGTAATTCTAGATATCTATCGTAGTTCATGACTATATTATATATAATTCAGGGAATGGCCCCTCTCTGGATGTGGAGAGGGGCATCCTCGAGGACTATCTCACTCCTCGTCCTCCTTGTCGTCGGAGTGGTACTTCAGCCAGCTCGGCGTGCCCTCGTTGTACATGTAGTACCCGTCGGAGTGCGGTTCGCCAGAGGTCTGGCCGTGGTGCATGTGCTCAGGCTGGTTGGGGTCGACAACCCACGCTTCGTCACCAGGGTTAGGGACGAGGTAGCTGGCGATGTCGTTCAGATCGCGCCTGTTCGGCATGATCATCTCCTGTCTACTCAAGGATGGCTGCATCTCAGCCTAGAGTGTATGATATAGAATAGAATAGAATAGAATATGTCAACCATTAGCGTCTTTTGACAAAGAAGATTTTTATTAGAACATAGATTAAACCAACAAA
This sequence comes from uncultured Candidatus Saccharibacteria bacterium, assembly GCA_938042065.1. Lineage (GTDB taxonomy): Bacteria > Patescibacteriota > Saccharimonadia > Saccharimonadales > Saccharimonadaceae > Saccharimonas. The sequence continues at coordinate 35,455 of CALISG010000023.1, read as the reverse complement.
CTGTATATTTACTCTCGTTTTTGCCTATACTGAAATAAAAATAATCAACGTCCACGTATCATTTCTTGTTGGTCAGCTAGGCAGGTGACGCTACAATCCCATACAAATATCCCGATAAGGCCGCGTGACAACTTCTGCCGACTCAAGGCCGAGTTTGGTCTCAATGTCACTAATCATCGCTAGGGCACTAGTCTCATCGTCCGATAAAACCTCAACTTCCACGAACGTGCCGGCGTCTTTGATTTCGTCTATAGCCACTGTTGCCTGCGGAAAATCAGAGGACTGAAACGATCGCCGGTATTTGTTGACCTCGACCAGCTGCACCATGCCGAGATTTGCCAGTAGCTGCTTGGCGGTCGCCGCGTCCCCAGGTTGAATTGGCAGGTTTGTCTCGGGCTTAATGATCACATTGTTTTTTGTATGTGTCGCAGCGGTCGTCGCTGGCTTATATGTCACCTCAGCAAAACCATCGCGCTGGCGAATCCGCAAACATTCAACCGTCTGCATAAAGTCGACATCAGGACGAGAATAATACGTATCAATCTCGCGGAGATTACTCTGCAGTTCAAAACCGAGGTCTTGCAGCTGCTTGAATAATTCTTCTGCGTCGCTGGTTAATTGGCGTTTGCGTTCGATTTCTAGTAGTTTTTTGGTCATTTGGTAGCCTTTCTATAGCTGACTATAGGTTACTAATCTGAAAACCCCGCATCCCGCGGCGGTAAAAATCTCGCGCCGGTAAGCTGTTGAATCACTGGCGCGAACGGCGGCAATTTGGCGAGTAATAGCGCTCATAAATTAAGGATAGAGCAGTTTGCTGCATCATGCAATAATTATTTAGGAGAGTGTTGTAAGGTTTATGCTATAATTAAGTTATAAAGGTTATCAATACTGCAATCCTTGCTGGATATCAACGGCCAGTAAAAAGCAAAGTTCGCTTATGAAAGGTGTAAAAATGTCTGTAGCGCTCAGTAGCAAAAAGATAATACTAATCGTAATATGCGTGATACTCGCGTTGATAGCGGGATTCGCGGCTTGGGCGTTTCTATGGCCTAGCCGCAGCGCCGATTTGCAAAAAGCTGACATCAAGCGGCGCGATTATAACCAGTCGGTGGCGGATATCCAAAAAGTCATTGCCGATGATACCGCTAATAGCGAAGTGCGTCCGGATTGCCGTCCGATATTGAAGACTCACGGCAAGAAAACTGCTCGAGCAGTAATGATTCTTCACGGGGTTAGCGCTGAACCTTCTGGGATGATAGAACTGGCGGACTGGTTTTACCAAGCGGGCTACAATGTATACGTACCGCGAGTGCCGCACCACGGCTTGAAAGACAATAAGCTCCACGGGCAAGTTCGCGCCAGCGAGTTGGTGAAATTCATGGGCGACAGCGCCGGACTAGTCAGCGGTCTGGGCGACGAGCTGGGCGTGATTGGCCATTCTGGCGGCGGCACGCTGGCAACCTGGCTGGCGCAATATGGCGATGGACTATTCTCGCGGGTATTACTGCTCTCGCCGTACTATGAACCAGACGCTTCTAAAGCACCGAAGTGGCAAATGGCGCTGCTGCGCAATGTTTATGGCAACCATTTGCTGCCAGATCAATTCTTTGACGGCAATTTGTCGTACCGGGCGCTGGCAAATTATGTCATTATTAAGCAGAATTATCGCAATGATTTGAAGGCTGAAGGTTTGAAGCATCTCGGCTTGATAATTGGCAGCGAGGACGATTTGATTGATAAAACCATGGCACTGAATATCGCCGAAGGCATGGCTAAGGCCAGCGGTGCCGAATTTACTTACGAAACGACGCCAGCTTATATCGGCGCTGGTCACGAGTTAATATCACCAGAAGACAAAGTCGTCAAGAAATACAAGAAAGAATTGTACGGCATGTACCTGCGGGTGTATGAGAAATAGTATTTAGTAGTTGCGTACTATCAGACGTTTTTCATTTTCGGCTTAGTTAGGTGGAGATCTGTTATAATGGTCTATTGTGGCTGCACGTAAAGTAAAGATATCCACGAGACCGTCTAAGAGTGCCGTTTCTGGCGGCAAAACCGCCAAACCGCGGCTGCATAAGGGGTGTCGCAGAAAAACACAGTCTAGCGGCCAAGCCATGCTTGCTCGTAATATTAAGTATCGTCAGGCTGCGCCCGCCCGAAAAATGAGGATTAAAAAGCCATATTACGACGCCATCATGTCGGGTCGTAAAACCCTGGAGGTTCGCGTTGGCTATGGCAGTATCAAGCGCTTGCAGGCTGGCGAGCTATTGCAGCTAGAAACTAGTCATGAGTCTGGCGCGGTACGGATTAAGTCGATTCGTATCTACGATAATTTTGCTAAGATGCTGGCAGCTGAGGACTGGCGGCAAATTGTACCGCAAGCCAAAGATAGAGCGGAAGCGCTTCAACTTCTTCAGAAAATCTACCCGCCGCGCAAAGAAAAACTTGGCGTGTATGCTATTGAGATTGCGAAAGTAGAGAGTAGTACTATTCAGTGCATGTCCTAATATTTCATTTCATAGAGTGATTCTAGGCTATTTCAAGAATCATTTTATCTAGTAAATTAGTAATTGTTTTTTCTTCTGATAATTTCTGCCAAGTTTTCTCACCAACTACGATACCAGTTTCTGAAATATACATATCAACATTTGGGGTATCCATTTTTCCATCGCCGTATGAAAAGGATTTAATGCGGTGAGAAATGCGGGTTAGTGCCGCTTTTTCTAGCATTTTTCCGATAACTTCATGGTATATGTCTCGTAGTTTGGTTCTGTCTGCTAAATTGCTAAGTGCGGCAAATTCGCAAATACAAGACGTATTCTTACCAATTTGTTTAGTACACTCACTAAGGTTATAATATCCCAAACGAACATTGGCTATGTCGGATACTGTACCATGAATGACAAAAGCCAGATAATAAAATAAAGCTAGCAGCGTCGCGTCGCTATTTAGCGTTAGCGGTTGCTTAAGAGCACAAGAGATACGGCTAATCGACGCAGTAGGATCGTCGGTCTCGTACAGGAATTTGTGTTCGGCAATCTGACTAATAATAAGCGGCTGGTCAATTTTTTCAATTGATTGCCAATCGTTTTTGTTTAATTTAGCTATGTTATATTGGAGCTTATCAAGATCGTTGCAAATAATCGTACAATCATTTTCTGCAGCGATTTGACTCATGGCTAGGTTTAAAGATTCGTTATCTGTAAGTGCTTGAAGTTGCCGCAAATCATGCGCCAGATTAACTGCTTCTTCTGTATATAAATCAATATCAATAGTGACAAATCCTGTACCCGAATAGTGCGTACCAAGCGCAAAATAATCAATTTGTCGTAATAATCCAAATTGTTGCATAATCTGCTTTAATTTGGTCATCGCTAAATGCTCGTAGATATGCGCCTCAATGGGCGAAGTAGCTTGTTTGCAGATAAGGATTCGTTGCATGTCATCTATATACTATCACAGAGAATATGGACAGTTTATCGACTTGTCCGGGTCGGAATGGCTAGCGCCGCTTGCCGTTGCCGCTACGACCGTGGTAGTTACGACCCTTAGTGTCGTGCTCCCTACGGTTGGTGCCCTTGCGGTCTCTCCGCAGGTTACCACTGCGCTGGATGGCGTTGTTCTGTCTCGTGATACACTTGGAACACAGACACACGCTACGCTTCAGTCCAGTGGTGGGACACTTGCTGCTGCGAACCATAGTAACTCCTTCTGGAGTCGGGCGAGATGATTATCTCGCGAAGTGGAGTGTCTCAATCTTAATGATCTTGAGTGAGACGCTGGCTTCTGCAATTACAAAAGCTGATATATATATCAATACTAGAAGAATATGTCAAGGGCTTTTAGCTGAATCCTGTTATAATTATTGGCAATAATCTTAAGAGTGAAAGGATTTTGCCATGGATAAAACAGTGCTATCGCTAGCGGGAGTACTGTTTGTTTTGGTGATTTTTCTATGGTCTGAGCCGAGTGATTTGAAGAATCGGGTTGCGAAATTAGAGAAAGGCAAATCGGCTAAAGGCAAGAAAAGCAAATGATACTTTTTAGGCGCCTCGACGGCGTATTTTTGTAATTAAGACAATTTTGTGGCATTATAAAAGATAAATGATTCAATATGAAAGGAAATTAGAATAATATGAGTGAACTTCCATACCTGTTAACAGCGGCTCCATCTGGATGTACTCGTGGCGTGGCATCGCTGCTAGGAGCTGATTCTATTATGTCGACACCACTGACTGCTAAGCTAGCTGGGGTGCCAGGGTTGGATATAGCAGGAATAGTGAATCGTGGTTTGGAGAAAAATGAAAATGGTAATCCTTCGGTAAAAGCCGCACTAGGCATTGGCGGGACGGCAAGCCGTGTTATGCTCAGAAATCTAGCAGATCAAGCAAATTCCATAGACCCAAATGCTGTCGTAGGAGCTCAGGGTGAGAATAACCCAACGGCCGCGAGGCTGCTAGACGATCTAGAAAAACGCGTAAAAGCTGGAGAGGCCGGCGCGCTTGCTGCTCCTATTCCTCCAAAATCCTTAGAAATGATCAATAATTTGAACAAAAGTGCCGAATAAAGAGGCGGCCAGACTGGCGAATAGCCTCTGAATAATATGATGAAAAAGGTAAAAATATGGGTGTAGAGACTGGGAAGTCCCATGAAAGTCCTGAATCCCGTGCGAGTAGGCTTGCGTGTGAGCTCAGGAGGGTTGATGAAGCTATATATATGCTAAGAAGAGAGCTTGCGGCGGCAGCGGCACAGCGAGAAGCTGTTTTGGAAGAGCTTAATCGAACTGCGGGAGCAAACGGTTTAGACCCCAGTGATTATTATGATGGCAATATAAACACTGTATCGCCGAGTATTACTCAATCACCTCGCTCTGATTGCCATACTTAGTGATGATTTGTGTTGCTTGCGCCACGTCGTTTACGTTGTCTGGCGTAGCAATTGCGTGCCAGCCGTCACTACCGAGCAAAATGCCCAAATCAAGCAGCATTCGGTCGATGTCGGGCGCTATCGAAGGCTCATCAGTATAAGATATGCTATGCAAATAATCGGCAAAGCGTTGATTCAGATCGGGCGAGCGCAAATCCCGGGCGACGGCCTGGACGCAGCGGATAATGTCAGCAAATTGGATTGGCCCCGATTGTACACTGAGATGCAGCGTATTAGTGACAGACATGTCTTCGGCGTGATATTTGATATGATTGTCGTCGGTGTAGGCGCCAAATTGGAGGCTAAGCTTTTGGCTGATTGATAAGTTCAAAAAGTGCATGTATTCATAAAATAGCGGCAACATTTCGGGTCGTTGCTGGCGGAATTGCTGTGTTAATTGAAAGGATATATAGAGTTTGCGCGGAATTGCTGATGGCTGGTTAGTCGAGTAAATTATACCGCTGATTTGGCTAGTGCTGCTATTCAGCCGCTTGATATTATCGATGTTTTGCCATGGCCGAGAGTCAAGCTGTCTTAACTCGTGCATCATTCGGCCGCTGTCGGCAACGTATAGCTGGTTTGGCTCTTCGGCCAGCAAACGGTACAGAGCTAGTGAAACCGGCTCGTTGTCCATCTCGCCGAAATCAGTTGGCAAAGTTAATATCTTGTTGGCTAACCGCGTGGCATCGACCGAGTGCCAAATACTCTTAATAATGATAATGCCGCCAGGGTAAGTGTGTCCGTCTAGCATGTAGTCGATTAGCTGGTACTGGCCTTGCTGGTACATGAATTCGGCCGCCGTCGCCAAAAACATATGCTCATATAAATGAGCTAACTGCGTGCATGGATGGTGCTTAACCATAGTGATGCGCTTCATTACACTAATTATAGCAGAGAGTTAGAGCTGATGCTCTTTGATGCGGTAGCGAACGGTTTTCACGAGCAATTTTAGCTCGCGTACGATAGTGTTATACTATATGTAATATGAAAGTCAGCCTAAATCTTATTAAACAATTGATTAATTTTGAATTGCCTCCCGTAGGTGAGTTAGTGGCGCGGGTCAATCAGCAGCTTGGCGGTGTCGAAGAAGTGATCGACCTTAAAGCTAAGTATGACGGGGCGCGAATCGTCCGGGTGGTTGAGTGCGCCAAGCATCCCGATGCTGATCGGCTGAGTGTGACCAAGATTGATGATAGCGGTGCGGTGGCAGATGTGCCGCGTGATGAGAATGGTCTGGTACAAGTAGTCTGCGGCGCGCCAAATGTGCATGCGGATATGTGGGCGATTTGGTTGCCGCCAAAAAGTACGGTGCCGGCGAGCTTTGATGACGATGAGCCGTTCGTGTTGGATGCACGACCACTGCGCGGCGTGCTCAGCCAAGGTATGTTGGCGGCGGCTGATGAACTGGATATCGGTACGGATCACGAGGGAATCGTTGAGATTCATGAACACGATGTGCCGGCGGGTGTTGAACTAAGCGCGGGGGCAAGTTTCGCGGAAATATTTGGTTTGGACGACTTTGTGCTGGATATTGAAAACAAGATGTTTACGCACCGTCCAGATTGTTTTGGTCAACTTGGCGTGGCGCGCGAGATTGCTGGGATTTTTCACCAGCAGTTTACCAGTCCTGATTGGTATAAATCAGAGCAACAATTTACTGGTGCTGAGGGTTTGGAGCTAACGGTAACGAACGACGCGCCAGAATTAGTGCCGCGCTTCATGGCGGTCGCGATCAAAAATGTTGAAGTCAAATCTAGCCCGCTGTGGCTGCAGTGCCAGTTGGTGGCGATGGGCGGCAAGCCGATTAATAACATTGTCGACGCGACAAATTACATGATGCTGATGACGGCACAGCCAACGCATGCCTATGATTATGACAAATTGCGCAGGTCTACACTCGGGGCGCGGCTGGCTCGTGACGGCGAGAAAGTTAGTCTACTTAATGGCAAAGAGTACGAACTGACGACGGACGACATCGTCATCGCTGACGGTGAGGGTGTGATTGGCCTGGCGGGAATTATGGGTGGTGCTGACACCGAGGTTTCAAATGACACCAAGAATATTGTTCTAGAATGTGCTAATTTTGACATGTACGCGCTGCGCCGCACGGCCATGCGCCACGGCGTGTTTACCGATGCATTGACGCGATTCAACAAGGGCCAGTCGCCGCTCCAAAATGCTGCTGTGCTGAAGCAGCTGATGAGTATGGTCGGCGGAGTGCAGGCGAGCGAAGTGTTTGATTTGAAGCAATTTAGTGACGAGCTCGATGATTATTTTGATGGAAAATATACACCAGCAAATATTGATATTGGTAGTAAGTTTATCAATGAGAGATTGGGCTTGGACTTATCTGGCGATGATATTTGCGGCTTGTTGAATAACGTGGAAATAAAGAGTCATGGTCCGGAAGAAGAATTGGGTTATATTTGCATCCAATCGCCATTCTGGCGCACCGACCTTGAACTGCCAGAGGACATTGTTGAGGAAGTCGGTCGGCTGTATGGCTTTGATAAACTACCGCGTCAATTACCAATGCGCAGCATCAAGCCAGCGCCGAGGAATCCGCGCCGCCAGCTCAAGCAAGCGATTCGCCAAAGTTTGTCGTGCGCCGGCGCCAACGAAGTCTTGACCTATAGCTTCGTCCACGAGCGTGTCCTAAAAAACGCCGAGCAAGACCCAAGTCGCGCCTATCGACTAAGTAACGCTTTAAGCCCTGATTTGCAGTACTATCGCACCGGCGTGCTGCCGAGTTTGCTAGACAAAGTTCATGCTAATATCAAAGCCGGCCACGACGAGTTCATGCTGTTTGAAATCGGCAAAATTCACGATAAGGAATTGCCACTTACCTATGAGAATCTGCCGAGCGAGCAGACGTTTGTCGACGGTGTTTACGCTAGCAAAAAACCGCGAGCCGGCGCACCATTCTATAAAGCCAGGAAGCTAGTGGATAGGTTGTTGGCGGATCTTAACGTTGAGGCTGATTTTGTGAAAATAGCAGAGTCTGACGCGGACGTGCCAGCGCCGTTTGACGGCCAGCGCAGTGCTTGGATTGTCGCAAAAAACGGTGACAAGCTAGGTATTGTCGGTGAATTATCTCAGGCAGTGCGGCGTAATTTCAAGTTGCCAGATTACACGGCGGCGTTCTCGCTTGACATTGAAAAATTGCAAGCCTGTCTGACTGAAAGTCGCGAATATAATTATCGGCCGCTGAGCCGTTTCCCATCAATTAGTCAAGACATCTCGTTGCGCTCAAGCGTGAAAATTTCGCATGATGAGTTGCTGCGAACGGTTCGGCAATGCCTGGATGAGCCAGAAAATCTACATTGCCAGATACAGACGCTTGGCGTATATCAGCCAAAAGACGACGCGGCTATCAAGACTACCACTTTCCGACTAACGTTTACCAGCTATCAGCAAACTCTGACTGACGCTGAAGTCAAACCGATTATGGATAATATTGCGACGGCAGCGCTTACTAAACTTGACGCCGAGCGAGTGTAGTTTATTTTAGTTGTTTTTGATTAGAACGCAGCGGGCGTTCTGGCAGGTTGTTGCGCAATGTTACCAGACTGCGCCGTGTTGGGCGACCGATAAGTACGCCGAACGAGGCGCCAGCAGCAATAGCTAACGCAATCAGTACCGCGCGCATCAATAATAGAGTACCGTCTGCAGCGGCCGGATTAGCGACTAGCGCCATTAGTCCGTTATACAAGGTTAGTCCGGGAACCAGCGGCACGATACCAGCATCGATGATCGCTTGGCTAGGAATTCTGGTCAAACGTGAAACAACAGTAGCTGTAAAACCAACAGTAAATCCAGCGACGGCGTTAGCAGGGATAATTATCAAGCCTAATTCTGATACAGCTAACAGCACATAATACCCCAATAGTCCGCTGGCGCCAGTGATTAATAATCCAACTGGCCGCGAATTATTACTTAATGCAAATGATGCCGAGATGATGACAGCGCCGATATACTGATAGGTGGTGCTTGTAAAGGATAAACTGTCGGGGGTTGCGACGAATGCCAAGCCAAACTGTCTGGCGGCGTACAGGCCCATACTTACGCCCAGTACAATACCAAGCGTCAACATCACCACCTTTAATAGCCGAGCGCTAGCTGTGACGTAATATTCGTCAATTGCGTCTTGAAAGGCGCCGACAATCATCATGCCAGCTACTAGCAAGACGATACCGCCAACGGTTAATATCGTCGGATCAATCAAAGCAAAAAATTCCCAATATTTATGATTAACTAGCCACAATATACCAGTAGAGACTAACGTGACTGATAACGCGGCAATAATCTGAATGAAAAATGGCGGCAGCGCAGCGCGCCCTAGTAGCTTTATCAGAAGAGTAATTAAAAAACCTATAATAAAGGCAGCCAGGATAATCGGTATAGACGTCGTGTAGAGCGCAACCGAGCCGGCACTCAGGCCGCCGCCAGCAATATAACTGATAATGCCAGGATAGCGCTTATTGTTGGCAATGATGGCATCGAGTTCATTTTCGGCATCATCTAGAGTGACTTTATGGTTGGCAATTTGGCTGGCTAGGTTTTGTAATTTGCGCATTAGCCGGTAATCGGTAGCGCGTGGCGAGATAGTGCGGATCAGTGTCAATGGTTCGCGATCGATGCCGCGGTCTTGCGAGAGCGTAATTTGATTAAAGCTGACATCGATATGTACTTTTCGCTTGCAATATGTGTCGGTTACTCCGAGCGCCATATGCACGACGCTATTCGCTGGCGTGCCCATTGATAGCAAATGGTCTGACATGTTCATAACCAGCCGCAAGGCTCGCATATTTGGCGTCAGTGTCTCATCGATTTTCTCGATATCAACTTGATCAGCATCGTCGGTTGCCGTCAAGATGCTTGTTAGCGAGTGGCGCATAAAGCGAATAAGCGGATTCATATCTTGATTATGGCAAAAAACCTATTAGTATTCTAGAGGTATATGATGTCATTTTCACAACTCATTCAGCGGGTCATGGTCGCGGTTGCTGGTACGCCGAATGCTATCGAAATTAATCCGCTTTTGCTATACTGATTTAGTATGGGTAGACAGGGGTTATCGCGCGATCAAGTAGTTATTCAACGCCAGAAATATGGTGAGAATCGGTTGCCTGACCGCGAAAATAAAAGTATTGTTAGGCTGATCTTAGCGATTATTACCGAGCCGATGATTTTCTTGTTGCTAGCGGTGGTAGCGGTCTACTTTTTCTTGGGTGATTGGCACGAAACAGTGGTTCTGGCGCTGTCGGTAGTTGGCGTGGTGACTCTAGAATTGTATCAAGATTCTAAAACTGAGCGGGCGTTAGAAGCACTGCGATCGTTATCTGCGCCGCAATGCCAGGTGGTGCGCGCTGGCGAACATGTTACCATTCCTAGCGTAGAGGTGGTAGTTGGCGATATTTTGGTTGTCGGCGAAGGTAGCCGAGTGGCTGCTGATGGTAAGCTCATTGAATCGTCAAACGTTGCTGCTAACGAAAGTATTTTGACTGGCGAATCGCTGCCAGTCGAAAAGACTGCTGGGGGTCAGGTATTCTCTGGTACGGTAATAACATCTGGGCACGGGCTTGTCGAAGTAACCGCTGTTGGTGAGCAGACCGAGATGGGGCGCATCGGCGTGTCGCTGCACGAAATTAAGCCAGAGAAGACATTATTGCAAAAGGAAGTTGGTCGAGTTGTGCGCTATATAGTAGCGGCGGCAGTGCTCTTGGCAATGTTGTTGACGTTGCTGTTTTGGCTGCTACGCGGCGATTTTTTGCATGGTTTTTTGGCGGGACTGACGTTGTCAATTGCGATTTTACCCGAGGAGTTTCCTGTGGTCTTGTCGGTATTTATGGCGCTGGGAGCTTGGCGCTTGGCCAAGAGCAATGTGCTGGCGCGCAAGAACCAAACTATCGAGACGCTCGGCGGCGCAACGGTGCTTTGCACGGACAAAACTGGGACATTGACCGAGAACCGCATGGCGATAAATCAGGTGATCGCGGCTAGCGGTGAAGAACCTAGCGACGCTCAGCGCAACGAGATTATTGCCTATGGTATTCTAGCGTCGCAAAAAAATCCGTCTGATCCGATGGAAGAGGCGTTCTTGGCGGCGACCGATGATCTGTCGGCGATTTATAACGGCATGGATATTGTCAAAGAATATCCGCTAGATAGCCATTCGTTTTCGGTAGCGCAAATTTGGGGGCGCGGTGGTAAGCCTGAAATTATAGCGTTGAAAGGCGCTCCGGAGGAGGTTTTTCGACTATGCCGCTTGCCCCGTGAGCAGCAAAGACGACTGCAAGAGATTGCCGACGATGCAGCCGATGACGGCTTGCGTGTATTAGCAATTGCCAAGGCAGTAGCGAAAAGCATCGCGCCTTCTCGCGATGGCTATCAATACGAGCTGCTAGGTTTGGTGGGGTTGTCTGATCCGATTCGTACCGAGGCTAAGGATGCTGTCGCCTTGGCACACCGAGCTGGCATCAAAGTGATTATGCTAACTGGCGACCACGCCGAGACGGCGCGGCGTATCGGCCGCGAGATTGGTTTGTGCACCGAGCGGGTGATAACTGGTCAAGAATTTTTGTCGATGAACGAAAAGCAGCAGCGCGAGCTTGTCAAAACTACAGAAATCTACAGCCGCGTCGCGCCAAATGTTAAGCTGGCGATTATTTCCGCTCTTAAGCAAAACGGCGAAGTGGTGGCGATGACTGGCGACGGCGTTAATGACGGCCCGGCTCTCAAGAGCGCGCATATCGGTATCGCTATGGGTCAGCGCGGTACCGACGTTGCTCGCGAAGCGGCGTCTCTGGTGCTATTGGACGACAACTTTGCTTCGATCGTTCAGGGTGTGCGTATCGGCCGAAGGATTTTTGCTAACTTGCAAAAAGCGGTGATGTATATCATGATTGTACATATCCCGATTGCTGCGTTGTCAATTGCGCCGGTATTGCTTGGTTGGGAATTGATTTTACTGCCAATTCACATCGTATTTTTTGAATTTATTATTGATCCTGCTTGCACACTAGTGTTTGAAGGCGAGCCAGAGGATGAGGATGCGATGCGCCAGCCGCCGCGGCGAATTTCGCAACCATTATTTAGTCGAGCGGTAGTGCTAGAAAGTTTAGCAATTGGCGGCTTGCTGGCGCTGATGGCCGTTCTAATTCATGGCGGAATGCTGGGCAGTGGTGCTTCTAGTGATCAAGCGCGAGCGGTAACTTACTTAACGATAATTCTAGCTAATATTGGTATGATTTTGGCGCTATCCGGCCGCAAAATCATTCGCTTGGCTGTTAAACAGCGTGGCAAGAATGCCTTGGCTATTGTGGTGGTCGCGGCTTCTGTCGCCTTGGCGGCAGTCTATAGTTTGCCATTTCTGCGCAATTTATTCAAAATCGCACCGTTATCGCCAGCTGAATTCGGCTTAGCGGCAACCGCGGCGATTATTGCGTCGCTGCTGGCGGCAATTGTGCGCAAACTATGGAAATAATCGAGATTTTATGCTATAATGAAAAGATAAACTAGAGAGGGGAAATAATGGCAACGTCAAAGAAGCAACGTGCTGGCATTTTGATTATTATGGTCGCGACCGTTCTAGGTACGCTAGGTTCTTTCGCAGTGATGATTTTATCAATGCAGTCAAACAAGCAAGCTCAGGCGGACTACCAAAAAGTTCTAAGCGAGTATAAAAAAGAGCAAACTGCTTACGAACAAAAAAAACAAGCGCAAGCCGATGAATTATCAGCCAAATATTACGAGACGTTCAAGCAGTATTCTAGCCAAGTTGCAAAGTTCGAAATCGATAGCGTCAAATCGCTAGTAACCGAAGATCTAACAGAGGGCGATGGCGCACTGATAGACGACAAAACTAGTTTTGCGGCTTATTATATTGGCTGGGACGCAAATGGTGATATCTTTGATCAGAGCATTGATAATAATAAGCTGAAAACGCCGTTGCCAGTAAGCGGGTTGAGTACGGCTGGTATAATCAAAGGCTGGAAAGAAGGTTTGAAAGGAATGAAAATCGGCGGCGTGCGTCTATTGTCTATCCCAGCTGACAAAGCATACGGCGAGGCCGGCAGTAAAGATTCTAACGGCAAGCAGATTATCGCGCCGAACATGCCATTGAAATTTGTCGTTATGACAATTCCAGCACCAGAAACGATTAGCCAACCAGATATGACGAAATTAATGAATGCATATCAGCAAGCTCAGCAAGCACAGTAAGACGAGGAGGAAATCTACATGGAAGATATAAAACCTGCGGTGATGATTGGCGCCGGCCCGAGTGCACTAGCGGCAGCGATTTATACTACGCGCGAGGGTATTGACACTACTCTTTACGAGAAGGGCGTCGTTGGCGGTCTAGCGGCAATTACCGATAAAATCGACAACTATCCTGGCTTCCCCGACGGTGTCCCAGGCATGGAATTAGCAGATAATTTGCGCAAGCAAGCTGAACGCTTTGGCGCCAAGATTGATTACGGCGACGTTTCATCGCTGCGCCATCAGGATGGAGTTAATATTTTGACAGTTGACGGTCAAGAGGTTAAAGCTCGCGCTGTACTGATTGCTACAGGCAGCGGTTATAAGAAACTTGGCATTCCTGGCGAGGCAGAATTTTATGGCCGCGGCGTGCATTATTGTGCGACCTGCGATGGTGCTTTTTATAAAGGCAAGAGACTGGTCATCGTCGGCGGCGGCAACTCGGGTGTGCAGGAAGCGATGTTTTTGACGCGATTTGCCGAGCATATTGATTTGCTGGTGCGAAGTACTATCAAAGCTAGTAAGACTTTGCAAGACGATTTGCAGAAATATATTGATAATGGCAAAATTACCGTACATTTGCAAACGGTAGCACAAGAAATCGTCGGCGAGGACGGTGCGGTGGCAGCGGTACGGGCGCTCGAAAACGGCGCAAAAACGACTTTTGAGGCTGACGGCGTGTTTGTTTTCATTGGCTTGAAGCCGAATACACAGTTTTTGGCGGATAGCGGCGTTGAGCTTGATGAGTACGGCTTCATCAAAACCGACGACCGTTTGGCGACGGCTTTGCCGGGCGTATTTGCCAGCGGCGATGTCCGTAGCGGCGCTACCATGCAGGTAGCCAGTGCTGTCGGCGAGGGGGCGACGGCGGCGCTGAGTATCCGCGAGTACTTAGAGGGCGTGAAGGCGGAATAGTTTCGACGTCGTATATTGGTATTATTCGACGTATTTCTTGCGGAAAGCTTCGAGTTGTTTAATGATGGCTGGGTCGCTAGTCTCGAGAGCGATTTCGCGCGTACCCATGATGCCAGAGCCGCGCATGAAATTATGCGATCCTGATAGTGCTATTTTCGAACCGTCAGACATCGTGAAAACAATGAATTTGGCGTGCAGATATTGCGGATGCTGATATAGGGTTTGTTGCCGGCTGGTTAAGGTGCCGAGTTTGATAAGAAGTTTATTGATCGGCGAGGCGGTACGCCAATTATTGAAATATAATTTGGCATTTTTGCGCTTGAGAATGCGGTTGAGTTTGCCAGTCGGGCAGTACTGCGATACTAGTACGATGTTTTCAGCTTGTTCGGCTAGGTCGCAGGCGCGCTTGTAAATGAGAGAATTAGTTGGCAAGCCCTGATCAACCAGGACAGTCGAGTGTTCGTCGAGGCCAAACATTGAATTGCGAATCGAACCGCCGCGCTTGTCGGCGCGAGCGATAAGGTATTGCTCGTTAGATAGCTTATCAGCTAACACTTTATTATCAAATCGGAACATGTAATCGACATTAGCTAGGCTCTCGTGGTCCATATTGACGCCGCCGCAAGCGTAGACTATGTCGTCAACAATCGACCACTTGCTATGAGTGCGGCCAGTCATTAGCATATTGGCCTTTTGACCGAGCCAGCGAAAAGCCACGCCTGCTTTTTTTAGCCGCCGTTCTAATTTCATGGCGTGAACGGCGCGCGATGGCTGGCGGCGCGGTGAACGCAGAATGAATTCCTTCGGTTCGAGATAAGTGAATGAATCGGCACAAACCGAGGCTGGCACGCCGCGTTCAGCCGCTGCGCGCTCGACGGCGGCGATTACGGCTTCGGTGTGCTTGTCATCGGCGCGAAAGGTGGTCGCTACCATATTGACGCGTTGTTTGGCATTATCAATTTTAACTGCTAAATCCGACATATAGTCTTCTGCTGTCAACAGCGTCGGACTCTTTTTCTTACTCATATCTCTATTAGTATACTCTATAGCGTAAAAAACTGGTACTATATAGGTAGTAACTGTAAGCAAAGGAGCAATATGGCAGATTTTAATAAAGTTCTTGACCCGGGAGACGTTGATGGCGGGCTAGTCAATACCGTAGTAGAAATCCCCGAAGGGTCGCGCCTGAAAGTCGAATGGGATCGGCAGCGGGCAGCCTTTATACTGGACCGCGTCGAGCCAAAAATCTTTGCTAAGCCGTGTAATTACGGCTTTATTCCGCAGACGCTTGACGAGGATGGCGATGAGCTAGATACGCTGATTATTTGCCCAGAGCCGCTAACGACTGGCGTGTGGTTGGAGGCGCGGATTATTGGCGTGCTGCGCTTCGAAGATGACGGTGAAGTCGACGACAAAGTAGTCGTGGTGCCGGCTGATAATCGCGACGATGATCGTATTAACTCGCTCGACGACATTCCGCAGCTGGTTAAGCAGCTTGAACATCACTTCACTCATTACAAAGACCTCAAGAAGCCAGGCAGTACCATCGTCAAGGGCTGGGGCGATGCCGAGGAAGCCAAGACGATTGTCAAACAATGCATTGACCGCTATAATAATCGGTAATAAACTTAAACGGAGCAAATTATGGACTATTATGATTATTCGACTTCGACTTATACGACGACTAGTAGTGACATCGGTGCGGTTGCAGTTGTAATTTGGCTGTTTGTCGTCTTAATTGTACTGGCAGTTTCCATACTAATGATTATCGCCATGTGGCGAATCTTCACCAAGGCTGGCAAGCCAGGCTGGGCGTCATTAGTGCCAATATACAACATGGTAGTAATGATGCAGATTGTCGGCCGGCCAGAGTGGCAAGTCGTACTGATGTTCTTGCCGTTTGCCCATATATACATTTCGATCGTGTTACCGCTAGATTTAGCAAAATCGTTTGGCAAAACGACTGGTTTTGGCGTTTTGATGATCTTCTTCCCGGCGATTATGAACCCGATTTTGGCGTTTGGTTCAAGCCGCTATGTTGGCCCGGTTATGCGGCAGCAACCAGTCTACGGCCAGCCGCCGCAGCCTGGGTATTACGCACCGCAGCCAGCTTACAGACAACCGCAGCAGCCGGTAGCCTATGCTCAACAACCGCAGCCATACGCTCAACCGCAACAACCAGCTGCAACGGTTGTCCAGCCTCAGCCGCCGGTAGCTGAAGGCGGACAGCCGCAGCCGCCTCAGCAGCCGCCGCAGGCATAAATAGTTGATAAACTTCTAATTGCAAACTTAGCGAAAATAGCCAGAGATTGTCTGGCTATTTTCGTTTTGGCTGCTATTTTTTGTTGCGGCGAAACGGTGCTGTGCGCTGCAATAGGCTGCCAGCGCGGCCTAATAGCGAAGTCTTCTTGAGCTGGGCCTTGAGCTTCATCCGGGCGTGTCCAGTGATGACATATTCGTTCCAGCCGGGCTTTGGGCGAGCGCGCTTGTTGGTTAGAATTTCGACGGTATCGCCGTGCTGCAATTTGTAGCTGAATGGTTCCATCTTGCCGTTTATTAGAAATCCGCTTGATTTAGCGGCTAAATCAGAGTGCACGCGGTAGGCAAAATCTAACGGGAAAGCGCCGTCTGGCAGGTCGTAAATATCACCCTTTGGCGAATAAATAAAAATCCGGTCACCGAACAAATCGACCTTCAAATTATCAACATCGAAATCTTTACCCTCGCGAATCATCGATGCTGCCGACTGCAAATGCTTAATCCAGTGTAAATCTGTCGGCAGGCTGGTCATTTTGCCCTTGATGTAAGCATCAGTTAGTTTTTGCTCATTATAATGGAAGCTGGCCGCCAGCCCGCGTTCGGCGTAATCGTGCATCTCGCGGGTGCGGATCTGGAACTCGACCGCTTGGCCGTTTTTAGTAACCACCGTAGTGTGCAGTGATTGGTAGCCGTTGGGCTTAGGCTTCGATATGTAATCTTTGATTCGCCCAACCATCGGCTCGTACATATTGTGCAGTTCGTTAAGTACCAGATAGCAAGTGTCGATATCGTCAACGATAATTCTCAGCGCGATCAAATCATAAATATCGTCGATATTGGGGACGCGCTTCATCTTCTTGTATAGGCTGTAGGTACTCTTGACGCGGCCGTCGATTTGGTGCTGGATTTTCTCGTCGCTGAGGCGCGAATCGACAGCGCGGCGGACGGCATCTAGCTTACGTTGAGATTTCTTTAAGCGGCTATCTTTGAGGGCGACAGTTTGGTTGTATTCCTCGGGCATTAAATATTTGAAGCTCAACTCCTCGAGCTGTACGCGCAGCCGCCCCATATTTAACCGATCGGCTAACGGTGCGAAAACGTCTAGTGTCTCGCGAGCGATTTTCTTCTGCTTTTCCGGACTTTTGAATTGCAAAGTTTGCATATTATGCAGGCGGTCGGCCAGCTTGATGATGATCACTCGCACGTCTTGGCCGACAGCGATGAGCAGCTTTGTCAAGTTATCGGTAGTGCTCGGCAAATACGATTCGAGGTTTTTCATGCCGGCGCGGGCTTGGCTAACCTTAGTAACGCCGTCAACCAGAAAAGCGATATCCCGGCCGAATAGCTCGGTGATTTCTTCTAGTGTAGCATCAGTATCCTCGACCGTGTCGTGCAGTACGCCGGCAATCACCGAATCAATATCCATGCCCCAGTCGATTAACATAGCAGCGACTTGCAGCGGGTGAGTGATGTACGGCTCGCCGCTTTTACGCAGTTGCCCGTCGTGCTTATCGGTAGCATAATGGATTGCTTTTTCTAACAATGCGACCTGCTCTTCACTGTAATGGCTTCTAGCCAGATTAACCAGCTCGACCTCGTTCATATCCTTATTATAGCAAATTTGCCAAAGCTATTGCGCTTTTGCTAAAATATTAGCAAAGATGGCTTAATCAAGGAGTGGGCATGGTGAAAATAAAAGTAGCGATTAACGGTTTTTGCCGGGTTGGCCGCAGTGTTTTCAAAATTGCGCAGAGCCGTTCGGATATGGAAATAGCGGCTATTCGGACGCATCTGAGCGCCGAGCAGTGCGCTTATCTGCTGAAGCACGACTCGATTTACGGCCATTATGCCAAGGCGATTGGCACTGGCGACGCATCGCTATATGTTGGCGACCGGATCATTCCTATCATAAGCGATAAGCGGACAACCAAATTGCCGTGGGACGACCTCGGTATTGATGTTTTGATTGATACTGGATGCCAGACTGATGCCGCCGAACTGCGCCGCCATCGGACGGCTGGTGCTCGACGCGTGGCGTCGTTGTCGCAGTGTGCTGATTTTGCGACGATTGTCATGGGCGTTAATGACGGATTGGTTAACGTCTCGACGGATATTGTCTGCAGCGGCGATGCGGCGATTAGCTCGGTAGCGCCGGTTATCGCTACGCTTGATCAAGCGGTTGGTGTCGAGGCAGCGACGATTACAGCGGCTGGCAGTTATCATTTTGCTAGCTCGCTATTAAAGACTGAGCGTCTGGGCGACAGCGACTTGGTGGCGATGGCGGCTGATTACGGCCAGCGATTGCAGGCAGTTTTGCCAAATGTTGCGAGCGCGGTAAGCGGGCTTGCAGTTAGCAGCCGCCAGTACGGTAACGTTGGTCTATCAACGGTTTCGCTACTGCTGCGCGAATCAATCGCGGCCAAGAAAATAAACGAGATTTTAACGCATGCTGCCCGCGAACCGCTATATAACGGTATTTTGGCGGTTACCGACAAAGAGCTGGTAGCCGAGGATTTTCGCGGCAATAGCTACAGCTCGACAGTTGATGTCGGCTTGACGTCGGTGGTTGCCGTGCGATTGGCACAAGTGTCGACTTGGTACGATGGCGAGTGGGCCAGCGCTAACCGCTTGGTCGAGTTGGCGGCTGAAACTGGCCGCTATGCGCGGAATGTTTGATGTTTTATAATATAATTGCTAATACAGCCAAAAATATGCATAAAAGTCTTGACATTTATCGTAAAGTGTGATAGTATAACAGTATGTCCATCCCGTATAAGCAAAATACCGGATCAGCGACATGCTCACTAACAACAAAATCTGTAGTAGATAGGTTCAGCTTTCAAGTTCTCTACGGCATTATTAAATTCGGTTGGTTTAGACTAAAAGTGCGAATAGCGCTGGCGCTAAAACGCCAGTCTAGCCTGGGTGTTTTTTGATGCTGCCGTAGAGAGCTTGAAAAGGTCAAGCTCCACATCGCCCCACATGGGGCAGGAAGGGGTCTGAGATGGCCTATGGTCTTCTGATTACGATAGGGGTGATGGCGGCGCTCGTGTTCGTCGCCATCACCCGACGGGCGGCTCAGCCGCCCGTCGTGGTCGAAGTCACCACTGCTGCTGAGGAGGCGCCTGCCTCCTCAGCAGCAGCCACAGTTCCCGCGGCCGCGGCCGCGGGAACTGTGGCCATGGCCATCCGCACCTCGGTGCGTATGGCCATGTGTGATATTCTCGCCACGAGGGCCAGTTGGCCCTCGTGCGACGCTGGCTCCACTTCGGTGGGGCTGGCGTCGAGCCAGAAAATAGAGGGTGAAACCCTCTATTACCTTTGGTTCATCTCGTCGGACTTGACGGTGCGGTGCTACCGCACCGTCAACCCGACTTTTTCATTCATCGAGGGGGACTGGGGTCTGACCCGGTCCTCCCGGGCGGAGGATCTCACCGAGGAAATCGGGGTCTATAAGGCCTCGATCTCCCCGGATGGAGCTGTGGAGCTGCCCCAGCAGCTCCACAGCGACATCAACCGCCTCCTCCTTGAGGAGGTGAATGCCGCTTGATTCTTCGCCGCAGCTACGTGCGGCTCCCACTACAGACTGTCTGGCTCACGTAGCCTCTGAGTCAGACACACGCCCAGCTCTCGGCGTGGTGCTAAATTGAGCGCGGATTTTTTGAGACTTTTCATCCGTATGAAGCCTTGCGGCCTGCGACCTCTATCGCCAGCCCCAAGGCAGAAAACCTCACCCTCTTCCCGCTTCCAGCGGGGACAGCCAGCTCTAATCACAGAGCCTACGGCTGTCCCTGCTGGGGCGGGATTTTCTTTGGCCAGCCAAACCTACTCTAACAGGGCTTGTCAGGGGCGCGTATTATGCTTATACTTGTAGTATGAAGATTTTTCTAGGAGCGGATCATGGTGGGTTTTATCTGAAGGAGAAGATTGAAGCTTATCTGACCAAGCGCGGCATCGAGTGGGAGGATGTCGGCGACAAGATACTCGATCCGCAAGACGACTTCCCGCAGTTTGCCCAGATGGCCGTGACCAAGGTGTTGGGCGAGGACGATTCTACTGATCCGCGGGCGATTCTGGTTTGCACTGGCGGCCAAGGTATGGCGATGGCAGCCAACCGTTTTCGCGGCATCCGGGCGGCGGTGATTTGGGATAAGTTCGAAGCTCATGAGTGCCGTAACGATAACGACTGTAACGTCCTATGTTTGCCAGCACGGGTGTTGGACGCTCCGGGCGACGACTTAGAGCTCTGGAAAGAAATTATTGACGAGTGGATCGCTACGCCATTTGCCGGCGCGGCGCGGTTTGTTCGCCGCAACGCAGAATTGGATGCTTTCTGATGGCCGAGATTGTTCCAACAGTGCTCTGCGAAAATGCAGAAGATTACAAGCTAACGATTGAGCGTTTATCACCGTTTGCTAAGCGTGTTCATCTAGATTTGGCTGATGGTGAATTTGCACCGACTAAAACCGTTGAGCTGAGCGAGATGTGGTGGCCGCAAGATTGGCAGGTTGATATCCATGCTATGGTGGCGCGGCCGAGTTTGTATGTTGATGCTTTGGTGCAAATGCGGCCGTCGCTGGTGATTTTTCATGCCGAAGTTGATGAGGATTTGCAGCCTTCTATCCAGCAGCTCAAAGCTTCGGGTATTCAGACTGGCGTGGGATTGTTGCGCCCGACGGTGCCAAATACCGTCAAAGACGTCATCAGCGCAGTTGATCATGTACTGGTGTTTAGCGGTGATTTGGGCCACTACGGCGGCAAAGCCAGCTTGATGCAGCTCGAGAAAGTCCGTCTGATCCGCAGTATTCATCCTAGCGTTGAAGTTGGCTGGGATGGCGGCGCGACGCTCGAAAATGTTTTTAGCCTGGCGCAAGGCGGCGTTAATATCGTCAACTGCGGCAGCGCTATCCATTCGGCGCCAGATCCGGCAGAAGCTTATCAGAAATTAGTAGCAGAAGTTAATAAGCAAGGAGTAATCTAGGTGGCTCGCGAAAAATTATCTATTCCACAGCTCAAAATAAAAGCCAACGATGTGCGGCGCGACGTAGTTCATATGCTAGAGCTGGCCAGGAGCGGGCACCCGGGCGGTGCGCTGGGGCTGGCGGATATCGTCACGGCACTATATTTCAATATTATGAATATTGATCCGCAGAACCCTGAATGGCCAGAGCGCGATATCTTCATGTTGAGTAATGGCCACACAGTGCCGGTACAATACGCGGCCATGGCCGAGGCAGGATACTTCCCGGTTGAGGAGCTGTCGACGCTGCGCAAGCTTGGATCGCGCCTGCAGGGCCACCCAGAGCGCGTCAAGTTGCCAGGGCTCGAGAATACTTCCGGGCCGCTAGGCAGCGGCATCGGGCAGGCGGCGGGTTACGCGTATGCGCTGCAGTATCTGGATAAGCAGCGCCACCGCTGGGTGTACGCGATTGCCGGCGACGGCGAGCTTGATGAGGGTAACATTTGGGAGTCGGCGATGTTTGCCGGTAAGTACAAACTACGCCAGCTAATCCTCTTCATTGACCGCAACAACATTCAGATTGATGGTCCAACCGAAGATGTCATGCCGCTGGAAAATTTACGCGGCAAGTGGGAAAGTTTCGGCTGGCACGTCCAAGAAATCGACGGCAACAATATCGAAGGCATTATCGATGCGGTAAACTTAGCCAAGGCGATCGAGAATCGGCCGTGTTGTATCATCGCGCATACGATTCCGGGCCGCGGTGTTGGTTTTATGGAATACGATTACAAGTGGCACGGCGTAGCGCCGTCAAGCGATCAGGCGGCTACGGCGCTGGCTGATTTGGCGCATTCAGAATCACAGCAAGATGCAGGAGGATATTATGAGTAATCAGTCGTCTAGCAATTCGATGCCGTCCAAGGCGCCGAAACCGCCAACTCCACCAAAGCCGCCGAAACCGCCGAAGCCTTCGGCCGCATCCGCTCCGTCAGAGCCGCCAGTTCAGCCAGCTGCCTCAGTGCCGCCTGTTTCGCCGCCAGCGCCGCAATATGCTGCTCCACAGTACACCGCTCCGCCGGCAAACAATACTTATCCGCCGGCTAGCCCTTACGCTTATCCGTATTCGCAGCCTGCGCCAACACAGTCGCCGGGCAACTGGATGGGTGCTGTTAGTATCATACTTGGCTTGCTTTGGGTGAGTATGATTGGCTTGCCGCTCGGTATTGCTAGCGTTGTCAAGGCTAACCGCTACGGTACTTCGAAAGCAGCAGGTGTTATCGGTATTATTATTAATTCGGTTACGCTTGTTATTTCTATTATCGTTACGATACTTCTAGTGTCTGGGGCGATGCAGCCGCTTTTCTCGCAATTTGATCACGCCGGCGATAACAAAGGCAAGGAGAAAGATAGCGCCAGAACTGTCCGAAGTGTCTCGCTTGATGATAATTACCAGCCGCAGGGTTCACCAGTTTGGCGCATCGAAAACGGCAAATTGCCAGAGGGCTGGAAAGAATTTGAGAACGATAACGGTATTCATTGGTATCGGGATAGCAACAGTATTTTAATGACTATATCTGTGGTTGGTAGTGAAAATTTTAGCAGTAGTTCTGATAGAGTTAATTCGCGAAAAGTTATCGAAGACAAGATCGGAAATGCGAAGAGTAACGGTGACTTGGTGACTGGTATAGAGTGGTATCAGTCATTTGCTGATTTCGCGAATGACCGCGGCGCTGTGCAACTTTTGTGTGCTCGCGTTTTGGCTAATGACAGCAGCGGTAAGACGCATTTATCAGTGATTTGCTCGCGAGCATACGGTAAAGGAAGCTACTTGTTGTATTTATACAACAATAAAGAATCGCTCGCTGTTTCAGAAAGCGCCAAGGCGATGTTCCGATCGCTAGTGATTCTCGAGAAAAAAGATGCAAAACGATATTCAGGAGAAGGCCGTGTATAATTATCCTCTAAATGACAACATTTATAATGAAAAACCAGAAGCAGAAGCCACGCGCGCTGGTTTTGGACGCGGCTTGAAGGCAGCCGGCGAAGCTGATGAGCGAGTAGTCGGTCTGTGCGCCGATTTGGTTGAGAGCGTCAAAATGGATGCTTTCGCCAAGGCTTTTCCTGAGCGTTATATCGAGGTCGGTATCGCCGAGCAAAACCTAGCGACAGTGGCGAGCGGCCTAGCGCGCGCTGGTAAAATTCCGTTTGCAGCCAGTTACGCGGCGTTTCACCCGGGGCGCAGCTGGGAGCAGATCAAAGCGACGATTGCACTTAATGATATGCCGGTTAAGATTGTCGGCGGACATAGCGGCACAACGGTTGGGCCGGATGGCGCTACCCACCAAATGTTTGAGGATATCGCGTTGATGCGGGTGTTGCCAAACATGATCGTCGTTTGCCCGGGTGATGCTATTGAGGCCGAGAAAGCCACCAAAGTACTTGCCAGGACCGATAAGCCGGCTTACTTGCGGTTAACGCGCGCTGCTACGCCGACATTCAGTACACTGGATTCGCCATTCGAGATTGGCCAGGCGTATGTGTTGCGCCAGGGTAGCGATGCGACGATTGTCAGCACTGGCATCATGACGGCGTACGCGCTGCGAGCAGCTAACGAATTGCAAAGTAGCAGCGTCTCGGTCGAAGTGGTACATGTGCCGACGGTCAAGCCGCTCGATAACGAAACGATTTTGGCGAGTGTTCGCAAAACTGGCCGGGTAGTTACTGTCGAGGACGCGCAAATTGCTGGCGGTTTGGGCGGCGCGGTTGCTGAATTGCTAGGCGAACAGCTGCCGTCGCCGTTATTGCGCATCGGCATGAATGATCGTTTCGGCGAGAGCGGCGAGGCTGGCGAATTGCTGCAAGCCTTTGGGCTTGATGAAGCGAGTATCGCTCAGAAGACGCGCGAATTTGTTGATCGCGTGCCGCAATACCATGCAGGATTTTAAGGAAAGGAGACAACGATGAGTTTATCAATTGATGAAATTCGCCAGCGTACCAGCCGGGCGCGCGACCTAATGCGACGCAGCCGGCTAGAGGGTTTCGCGGTGGGCGCTTTTAACATTGACAATCAAGAAACATTGCGTGCAATTTGCCAGGCAGCGCAAAAAACCAACGCGCCAGTGATGGTCGAAGTCAGCGCTAACGAAGCAGCTTCGCTGGGCGGCTACGAAAATATTCGCGATTTGGTCGATAATTATAGCCAAAACTACGGTGTCGAGATGTATATCAACCTTGATCACGCGCCGACAGTCGAGGGCTGCAAACAGGCTATTGATGCTGGCTTTGAATTCATTCATATCGATATTTCGCAGGCTAACCACGATGCTTCGCTCGAGGAAATTATCGAGAAAACTCGCGAAGTTGTCGAATACGCTAAGTTTACGGGCGCGCTGGTTGAGGCCGAGGAGCGCTATTTCTTTGGCGACTCCAATCTCCATAAAGAAGAGATCGACTACGAAGAAGTCAAAAAATGGAATACCAAGCCCGAGGAAGCCAAGAGTTTTGTCGATGCCACGGGTATCGATACTATGGCGGTGCAGGTTGGGAACTTGCACGGGCTGTATCCGGTACCGAAGATTCTCGACCTAGATTTGCTGCGCCAAATTCGGGCGGCGATTGATTGCCAGATTAGCTTGCATGGCGGTAGCGGTACACCGCTGCATTACTTCGAGGATGCGTCCAAAATTGGCGTTAGCAAGATCAATATTAATAGCGATTTGCGCTATGCTTTCCGTACTACGCTCGAAAAGGTTTTGCGCGAGAATCCTGACGAGTACGCTGTTTTCAAACTGATGCCCGAAGTTTACGATGCTGTCCAAAAAGTCGTTGAAGAGAAAATTGGCGCCTTTGGCAGTGCCGGAAAGGCGACGCTCTAGTGGCGGTTAAAATTTTAGCAATCGGCAAAGGCACGCAAGACGTATTCCTTCGCAGCAATGAGTTTGACCCACATACCCGCGGCAAAAAAGTCTTTACCGAGCTGCCGCTAGGTATCAAAATGGAAGTCGAAGACGTGATTTTCAGCACTGGCGGCAATGCTACGAATGTCGCGACAACGTTTGCCCGCCAGGGCTTAGACAGCCGCTATATGTGGGCGCTGGGTAATGATTCGGCCAGCCAGGCGGTGATCGCGGCGCTTGATACCGAGGGTGTCGATACGCGCGACGTCTTGATCGATGATCGAATGCAAGCTGGCTATTCAGTGATTTTGATCGCGACCAATGGCGAACGAACGATTCTAAACCACCGCGGGCGGACATTTGGCAAGGACGCTAGCCGCTTGAATTTACAAGCTATCAGCCAAGCTGATTGGATTTATCCGACATCACTAGCCGACAACAGCCTGACGGTGTTACGGGTGATTCTAGACGAAGCTGAGCGCGTTGGCGCCAAAGTCATGCTTAATC
Organism: uncultured Candidatus Saccharibacteria bacterium; assembly: GCA_938042065.1. Lineage (GTDB taxonomy): Bacteria > Patescibacteriota > Saccharimonadia > Saccharimonadales > Saccharimonadaceae > Saccharimonas. The sequence goes on along the minus strand of CALISG010000023.1, from coordinate 9,727 downwards.
CGGCTGGTCCGGAGCTAGCTGATCCAGAAAAGCTAAAAGGTTTGCTGGACACGGTTGACGTGCTTTGCACCAACAAAGAAGAGATGCAAAAGCTAGTGGCTGGCGAGACTATCGAGGAGTTGGCTTTGCGGGCGCTGCATTACTGTCCGGTGGTGATTGTCAGCGACGGTCCAAATGGCGTGGTAGCGACTGACGGCAAGACATTGGTGCGCGCTGGTATGTATGAAGACGTACCAGTGGTCGATCGCACGGGCGCCGGCGATGCTTTTGCTAGCGGCTTTTTGAGCCAGTGGGCGCAAGGTAAAAGCTTAAAAGATTCGATTATTTTCGCTAGCGCCAATTCGACTAGCGTCGTTACTAAAATTGGCGCCAAAGATGGTATCTTGCATAAAGGCGTCAAACTGCACGCTATGCCGATTACCGAGAAACAATTACCAAAACGAGGAGAATAATGAAATACCAGATTTGCGTATCGGGCGCGGCGTCGGGCGAGACAGTTGATAGCGCTCACGAAAAAGCTTTTGCGATTGGCGCTGAAATCGCACGTTCGGGCAAGACATTGTTGACAGGCGCTACTGTCGGCTTGCCGCACTTTGCGGCGCGTGGCTTCAAAAGTATTGGTCAGACCAAAGGCGTGTCGGTCGGATTTTCGCCAGCTAGTTCGTTTCGCGAACATATTTCGACTTACCGTTTGCCGACTGCCGAATTCGACTATATCAACTTCACCGGTATGGAATATGTTGGCCGCGATGTTCACTTAGTGCGCAGTGCCGACGCAGTTATTACCGTCGGCGGGCGGATGGGCAGCTTGCACGAGCTATCGACAGCGCTCGAAAGTCGTAAGGTCTGCGGCATCTTGCTGGGTAGCGGCGGCCTGGCTGACTACACGATTACTTTGCTTAAGAACGTTTGGGCGCCGGGCGCTAAAGATGTCATTTACGACGCTAATCCCGAGCGGTTAGTAGCGCGAGTCATTGAGGCGCTTGACAAGAAATACGCCGATGTTGAGCACGATAGCAGCGATCCGCAGGTTAGTGCCAAACGCTACGGTCAAGGTTAGCTAGAATAGCTTAAAAATGTTAAAATATACCAGATGGATAGTCAGCGATTTCGGCTAAAGTCTACGTATCAACCGACTGGCGATCAGCCGCAAGCGATCGCCCAGTTGCTGAATGGTTTGTACGACGGCCAGCGCGAGCAAACGTTACTCGGTGTAACAGGTAGCGGTAAAACTTTTACAATGGCGAACATTATCGCTCAGAGGAATGTGCCGACGTTGATTTTGGCGCACAACAAAACTCTCGCTGCCCAGCTATTCAGCGAATTCAAACAGTTTTTCCCCGACAACGAAGTTCATTATTTCGTCAGCTATTTTGATTATTACCAACCAGAAGCTTACATTGCGTCGAGCGATACCTATATCGAGAAAGATTCGGCGATCAACGAAGAGATCGACCGCTTGCGCCATGCTGCTACCGACGCTTTGCTGACACGGCGCGACGTGGTTATCGTGTCGAGCGTCAGCTGTATTTATGGTTTGGGCTCGCCAGCGGATTATTATGATTTGTCGATTACCGTTAAGCGCGGCGAGCGGCGTTTGCAAGATAAGTTTTTGCGCCAATTGATGGATATCCAATATCATCGCAACGATATCGACTTTGCGCGCGGTGCGTTTCGCGTCAAAGGCGACGTGGTTGATGTATTTCCGGCGGGCGGTGAAACGGCTTATCGAGTGGAGTTTTTTGGCGATGACGTCGATCGAATTACGCGGATTGACCCGCTGACTGGCGAGATTCTAGAAGAGCCGGAACTCTTCACTATTTTTCCGAGCAGCCACTACGCTACGCCGAAAGAAAAAATTAAGCGCGCCATCGAGAATATTCGCGCCGAGTACGAGCAGCGTGTCGAATGGTTCGAGAAAAATAATAAACTGCTAGAGGCACAACGTCTCAGCCAGCGCACCAAGTATGACCTCGAGATGCTCGAGCAGACTGGCTTCGTCAAAGGTATCGAAAACTACAGCCGTTATCTAACCAACCGCGAACCGGGCGAGCAGCCAGCGACTTTGTTAGATTACTTTCCAGACGACTTTTTGATGATTATCGACGAAAGCCATGTTACCGTGCCGCAAGTGCGCGGCATGTATAATGGCGACCGCGCTCGCAAAGAGGTGTTGGTCGAGTACGGTTTTCGCTTGCCGAGTGCTCTAGACAACCGCCCGCTGCGCTTTGACGAATTTAATAAACACATCAACCAAGTCATTTACGTTTCGGCGACGCCTGGCGATTATGAACTCCAGCGCAGCCCGGCGCCAGCGCAGCAAGTGATCCGCCCGACTGGTTTGCTTGATCCAGAGATTATCGTCCGACCGACCGACGGGCAAGTTGACGACTTGATCGCCGAGATTCGCGACCGCGTCGATAAAAAGCAACGCGTACTAGTCACTACTTTGACCAAGCGGATGGCAGAGGATTTATCGACTTACTTGACGGAGATCGGTATCAAGACAGCTTACATTCACAGCGAAATCGACACGCTGGAACGCGGCGATATTTTGCGCGATTTGCGGATGGGCGTTTATGACGTGCTGGTCGGCATCAATTTGTTGCGCGAGGGGATTGACTTGCCAGAAGTTAGTTTGGTGGCGATTATGGATGCCGACAAGGAAGGTTTCTTGCGCAGCGAACGCAGCCTAATTCAGACGATTGGCCGGGCAGCGCGCCACGTTGACGGCAAGGTGATCATGTACGGCGACAATATGACCGATAGCATGCGCTTGGCGATCGACGAAACGCGCCGTCGCCGCCAGATTCAAGAGAAATACAACCGCGAGCATAACATCACGCCGCGCGGTATCAATAAAGCAATTGACGAAGGTCTGCGCGCCATCATTCCGCAAAAAGAAGATGACAAGCCAAAGCTCGACCTGCGCAAAATCCCGCGCGACGAGTACAAAAATCTCGTCAAAGATTTGACCGCGCAGATGAACTTAGCCAGCGCTAACTTAGAATTCGAACGCGCCGCCGACCTGCGCGACCTAATCGCCGAGATTCGCGAGAAGATGTAGGGCTAGTAACAACTTTAGTAGAAAGGATAAAAATGACACCAAACAAACTGCAGCCTGGCGCTGAAATTCGAATCGTTGCACTGGCGTGCTCGGCTAGCGACATTGACGAGACTGTTTTGCGGCGGGCAACGATGGCGCTGGAATCGCTTGGTTTGATGGTGACGTTTAGTGAAAATGCCTTTTCACGGTCTCAGCGCGGCTGTCCGAGCGATCAAGAGAAGATCGACGATTTGCATGCTGCATTTACCGATTCGAAAGTTAAAGCGATTTTGGCGGCCGTTGGCGGTTTTAATTCAAATCAGTTGCTCGACAAAATAGACTGGAAACTAATTGGCGCTAACCCGAAGATTTTTGCCGGATTTTCGGATATCACGGTGTTGAATCATGCTATTCTAGCTAAAACTGGCTTAATCACATATGCTGCGCCGAACTTTTATTGCTTTGGTATGCTGCCGCAAAATAGTTATTCGCTGGAATATTTTAAGCGCTGTTTGTTTGCGGATCAGTCGGATGAGTACGAAATTGCACCGTCGGCGAACTTTTACGATTATCCTTGGAATTACGACGAAAAATCCTCGCGCGCTACTCTGCCAAACGCTGGTCCAGTAATCATCCAAAAAGGTAGAGCCGAAGGAATTTTGCTGGGCGGAAATATGTGCAGCCTAAATTTGCTGAACGGCACCGAGTATTTTCCGCACATTGCTGGCGATATCATCTTATGTATCGAGGACGATAGCTACGATTCGATTTTAGAAACATTTGAGCGCAATTTCCAGTCGGTAGTGCAGCAGCCGTATTTTCGTCAGGTCAAAGCTATTCTAATCGGGCGTTTCCAACAGGAATCGCAGCCAACAGAGCAGGCTCTTAGGGATATTATTCTCAGCAAAAATATTGAGCAGACTATGCCAGTCATTGCTAGTCTAGATTTTGGCCATACCGACCCGAAATTCACTTATCCAGTTGGCGGCAGGGCTGCGGTTGAGGCTGGCGATATAACTACCATCCGCTTTTTAGCTAGCTAAATCAAGATTTTTTGACATAATACCATCAAATATGTTATAATATATAAGATAAGGTAGTTACTCTTGCGACAAAATATACACCCCATAAGGCGGCAGCGTGATGGTGGCTGTACTGTTCTTGTGTGTGTTTACCGACGATAAATGCACGCCGCGAAAATCCTTGCTATAGCCGTGCCAGCTGCCGTTGAAGCGGACATGCCAGTGCCCTGGCAGCGGCAAATTGATATCGTAATGGTCGAAGTGCTGGTCGCTGAAATTGACAATTACTAGCACGTCGTCGCCAGCGCCGCCCTTATCCCAGCGGTGGTAACCGATAACGCAGTTGTCGTCGTTGGCATGGAAAAGAGCGGTCGAATTGCCTTGCAGGCCGCGCGTTGTATCGTAAGCATTATGCCGCAACGCCAACAAGTGCTTGTGAGCCAGCAGGATGCCGGCGTACTTTTCGGTTTTGTGCCATTCTAGGGCCGCCCAATCGTTGAAAGAGCCGTCCTGCAAGAACTCGCTGCCTTGTAAAATCATTGGTATGCCAGCGGATGTCAAAGTGACGGCGTCGGCCAGCAGAGCTTTTTCGCGGGCATATAGCGTCGTGCCGCCAGTAGGGTCGGCTGCTTCGTTGAGCCGCACCGAGCCGTTGGCAGCAGTATCGTGCGAATCGCTAAAAATAACTCGCTCAAAATCATTGCCATTGTATGAGTGGGAAAATTCATAGCGAATGCCTTGCAAAGTTGGCGCCACGCTGGTAGTTAGCCCCAACGCATCGCGCAGCGCATGCGGCCAGCCCAGCTCCCACTGCGCGTCGAAGCCACAGCCGTTGTTGGCGCGCGGTGCCGTGATTGCTGGATTGCAAGCAGCATCTTCGGCGATTATCAACGAATCTGGTTTGATTTTGTGCGCTAATTCAGTGATATCTTGCAATAAACTCCAAGTGTCAGCGATGTCGTGCTCGGGGTCGTTATCGCGGCCTTCGGTATTGCGCATGTAAATGGTACTATCGACGCGCAGACCGTCCATATGGTATTCATTCAACCACATCGTGATATTGTCAAGGATAAATTGCCGAACTTCTGGCCGGCCGAAATCAGGTCGTCCACCCCAAGGTGTATCGCCGCGCTCGTCATTATAAAAATAAATCCCGCCGCGGTCATTCTCGCTCCAGCCGTCAAATTGCCAGAGATCGGTGTCGCCGTAAAAATGATTGTAAACGACGTCTAGCACTACGCCGATACCGCGGGTGTGGCACTCGCGTACGAACTTCATCAAGCCGTGGCGCCCGCCCAGCATGCTTTCGACGCTGAAAATATGGTTTGGCGCATAGCCCCAGCCGTTGCTGAAAGCCATGCTAGTGATTGGCATCAGCTCGATAATGTTAATGCCGAGATCTCGCAAGTAATCCAACTTTTCGATCGCACTGTCAAAGGTGCCAGATGTAGCAGCATCGGGGCGGTTGAAGGTGCCGACATGCAGTTCATAAATGACTTGATCTTGGCGCGGCGGCATGGCAAAATTAGCATCGTTCTGCCAATCGAAGTTATTGTCGACAACCACCGAAAAACCCTTGTCGCTGCTAGTGATAGCTCGAGCGCGCGGGTCGTTCTTCTCGAGCAGCTGGCCGTCGGGCGTCTCGATAATATATTTGTACTGGTGGCCCGGCTCGACATTGCGGATCAGCGCAAACCAATAGCCGTCGCCCTCGCTGGTTAGAGGCTGTTTCTCGCCCGCGGTGAACGTCCCGCTGATGAATACTTGCCGCGCAAAAGGCGCCCACACACGGAACTCTGCTCCGCCTCTATATAATGTCACTCCTAGTTTCTTTTTGATTTGATGCGGCATAACTTATCTTATTGTAGCATAAGTGGGATGACTGAGCTTCTGTAACTTATGCAAAATCCTTTGGCACTTCTCTAGCTTCTGCGTTATAATTAGTGAATAATGAGTACAATTACCAACGACGATGTGCGTCATTTGGCACAATTAAGCGGTTTGCAGATGTCTGATCCGGAGGTTGGATCGCTCTGCGCCGATATCAAGAAAATTATCAATTATATCAATCAGCTGGACGAGTTGGATACCGACGGCGTGGAGCCAACGTATCAGGTGACAGGCTTGCAAAACGTCTGGCGCGACGACGAAATTATTGACAGCAGCGTATCGCGGCAACAGCTACTGGCCTTAGCAGCTGAACAAAGCGACAATTGCGTGAAAGTGCCAAAGGTGTTGTAGTTATGAAAATTATTGAATTAGTAGATAAGGTTAAAAAAGGCGAGACCACTGCGCGGGCGCAAGTCGAGCAGTCGCTCGCCAAAGCTCAAGAAATCGAGGAATATCATGCGTTGCTAAGCCTGACGGCAGAGCGCGCTTTGCAGCGAGCTGACGAGATCGACGAGCAGATCAAAAAAGGTGAGAACCCGGGCATCCTGGCGGGCGTACCGTTCGTGGTCAAGGATAATTACTTGGCGTTCGGCGCGCCAACTACTGCGGCGGCGAAAATGCTCGAGAACTTTCAAGCGCCAGTCCAGGCGACCGTCGTCGAGAAGCTCGAAGCGGCAGGTGCGATTTGTATTGGTAAGTCGAATCTCGATGCTTTTGCGCACGGCGGTTCGACCGAGAACTCATATTTTGGCGCGACGCATAATGCCGTTGACCAGACTAAGGTAGCTGGCGGTTCGTCGGGAGGTTCAGCGGTCGTGACAGCGCTAGATGTGGTGCCGTTCGCGCTGGGTACCGACACTGGCGGTTCAATTCGCCAGCCGGCTAGCTTCAACGGTGTTTACGGTTTTAAACCGACTTATGGTTTGAGCAGCCGCTACGGTGCGGTGGCGATGGCTTCTAGTACCGACACGATGGGTTGCTTCGCACGGCATGCCGACGATGTGGCATTAGTCACTAGCGTGATGGCTGGCCGCGACGACAAGGATATGACGACGCTGCCGGATTACTTTGAAATGCAAAAATCAGCAGGCGAGCATTTGAAGATTGGCCTGATCAGCGAGGCGATGGGCGACGGCGTCGACGCAGAAGTTCGCGCTAACGTTAATGATTTTGCCAATAAATTACGCGCAGCTGGTCACACGGTTGAAAATGTTGATATGCCAAGCCTTAAATATGCTTTGGCGATTTATTATATCGTCGTGCCAGCAGAAGTTTCTAGCAATCTGGCGCGCTACGACGGCGTGCGCTACGGCTATCGCGCCGAAGGTGTCAAAACGCTAGCCGAGCTCTACGGCCGCAGCCGCAACGAAGGCTTCATGACCGAGAACAAACGCCGCATCATGATCGGCAGCTATGTGCTATCCAGCGGTTTTTTCGATGCTTATTATCTGAAGGCTCAAAAAGCGCGCACTGTTTTGATTAACGAATTCAACAAGCTGTTTGAGAAGTACGATTTTTTGCTGCTGCCAACCGCGCCGACGCCGGCGTTTGGCCTGGGCGAAAACACTAGCGATCCAGTCAAGATGTACTTGGCGGATGTCATGACGGTACCACCGAGCTTGGCAGGTTTGCCAGCAATCAGTATACCGGCAGGTAGTAGTTCTAGCGGCCTACCGATCGGCGCGCAGTTAGTTGGCCCGATGAAGTCCGACGCTAAGTTGATCGCGCTAGCAGGCGATATGGAGGGCGAAAATGAACAATAATTTCGCAACGTGGTTTATTTTGATAGCGGTACTGATCTTGGCGATTGTCGGCGCAGTTTTCATTGCCTTTGCCAGCAAGCGTTCGCCGAAGCTCAAAGTCGAAAAATTCCGCGCCCGTTGGCTAGCGATCGAAAATAGCCTCGACAAAGAAAGCGCTCCTAGCTGGCAGCTAGCTATCCTCAACGCTGATAAGCTTGTTGACAAAGCCTTGCGTGATAGCCGCTACAAGGGCGAGACTATGGGCGAGCGCATGAAAGCTGCTGGTAAGGTTTGGTCGAACGCTAACCATATCTGGGGCGCGCACAAGATCCGTAACCATATCGCGCACGAAGCTGATGTCAAGATAAATTATGATATTGCGCGCCGCGCTCTGGCCGCTTACAAACAAGCATTGAAAGATTTAGGAGCAATCTAATGGCAGTATCTGACGAAATTTTACAACAATATGAAATGACCATTGGCATTGAGTGCCACGTCCAGCTGGCGACCAAAACCAAGCTGTTTAGCCCGGCTGACAATGATGCGCGTAATGCTGAGCCGAACGAAAAAACGCATGAAATTGATTTTGGATTGCCAGGAATGTTGCCAGTGCTGAATAAGCACGCCGTCGAGCTGGCGGTGCGTGCTGGTAAAGCGCTGAACGCGCCGATTGCTCGCGTTAGCCGGTTTGACCGCAAACATTATTTTTACCCTGACCTGCCAAAGGGTTATCAGACCTCGCAGATGTATCAGCCGATTATTTTGGCTGGCTATGTTGACGCGCCGCTAGAAGACGGTTCGCTCAAGCGGGTGCGGATTCATCATGCGCACATGGAAGAGGATGCTGGCAAGTTGACGCACCACGACGGCTATTCGCTGGTTGACCTCAACCGCGCTGGCACGCCGTTGATTGAAATCGTCTCTGAACCGGACATACATTCTGCCGAGGAGGCTAAGGCGTATGCTTCGGAACTTCATAAGTTGATGGTCTACGCGGGCGTGACGTACGGTGATTTGTACCACGGCAACATGCGGTTTGATGTTAATATTTCGGTGGCCAAGAAAGGCGCGACCGAGCTTGGCAAACGCGCCGAAGTCAAAAACCTTAATTCGTTCCGCAGCGTCGAGCGTGCCGCTGAATACGAGTTCAAACGCCAAGTTGACCTGCTGGAGCGCGGTGAACAAGTGGTCCAGGAGACCCGCGGTTGGAGTGACGACCAGCAGATTACCACTTCGCAGCGTTCAAAAGAAGACGCCCAGGACTATCGCTACATGCCTGATGCCGACATCCCGCCAGTGGTGCTGAGCGATGAGGAAATTGCGCAGATTCAGGCTGAGGTGCCGATGTTGCCGAACGAGTACCGAGAACGCTGGGTGGATTTGAAACTGGATCATTCGGTAATTGATACGGTGCTAGCTCATCAGGAAGCTGCTAAAACTTTGGATGCCATTTACTCTCTGACTGATAGCAACGAGCAGTCAGTACTGGAGGATTTGAATGTTGATCGCCAGACTTACGACAGGCTAGCTAAACGGACCTTTAACTTATTTGCTTCCACGCCAGACGAACAATTAGACTATCAAAAAGTTGAGTCTGGACTAGTCGGTCCGCGCCGCTTGGTGCATTTGGCTCTGCTGGCTGAGAAAGGGACGATTAGTTCGAATAGTGCCAAGGAAATCTTTCTCGATTTATTCAATGAAAAGTACGCTGGCGTTATGCCGGAGGATATCGCCAAGGAAAAGAACTTGTTGCAGTTATCCGACGAAGGCGCCATCGCTGCCATCGTTGACGAAGTATTGAGCGACCCGACCTCAGCAGCTTCCATTGCCGACATTAAAGCTGGTAAGGATAAGGCCATCGGCTACCTGGTCGGTCAAGTCATGAAGCGTTCCAAAGGACAGGCCAATCCGAGCCTGGCGCAGAAATTAATCCGCGAAAAATTATAAGGTTCGACACTTCAGGAAGAGGAGAGAATAGGAGTTAAATTATGAAAAAACCAACCAAAGCTATCATCGCTGCCGCTGGT